>JAHDBB010000315.1 GCA_020630635.1 Chitinophagales bacterium | reverse complement strand
ATACGTGAAATCTTATTAATCTCGAAATATCCTATAAATCCTATTCCTTTTTTGGCTAGGAGAGAACGGTTATTACTCTTTCATCGTGACAGGTCTCCCCGCTATCCGTTCTTATTGCTGCTGCCTATCTCTACCGCAAGTCTTTTCGACTTGTGGTCTTGGCTCAAGCAGCAATACCACTACTATCGGGTCTAAATGATTAAGGATACAACCTATAGAATCTGTGGCAAAAATGTACTGCAATTTGATAACTTTTATGTAAAAAAAAAAAGAGAAGTTGGCAAATTTTCAGGCTACCCGTCTAAGCTTGCCAACATTATTGCCCTATTTCCAATCAAAGAAAAAACGGGTCGCTTCAATCGGATTGCTACCCACGAAGAGAAGAGGCAATCCGATTGATAAAGAGAAAGGAGTCTTTTAATATAAATCAATCGGATTGCCCGTTCAAATGAAGCATAGCAATCCGATTGAAATGACAAGCTCTCTCTTGGATTATCATGAGGCAACTGGCAACTTTAGACGGGTCGCCAATTTCCACAAAACACCACCTGTTTGTCAAACGTTGAGACTATTCAAAAATAGCCCCGATAGTAGTGGTATGAATGCAATAGCTTTGGACCACAAGTCGAAAAGACTTGCGGTAGAGTCAGGCTGCATTCATAGGAACGGATAGCGGGACTTTCCAATACGACGAAGTAATGAACCCTTCGCTCCTAGCCAAAAAAGAATAGGATTATAGAGAGATGCAAATGAGCCGCATTAATCATTTATCATTCACAATTCATCATTCTCAAAACTTAGGATAAAGACAAAAAATAAAAACTATTTATGCAATACGACTACATCATCATAGGCGGTGGCTCGGCAGGCTGCGTATTAGCCAACCGTTTAAGCGAAAACCCCAACAATAATGTCCTCTTATTAGAAGCAGGAAAAAAAGATACCAAACGAGAAATCCATATACCTGCAGCCTTCACCAAATTATTCAAAACAGAAGTAGATTGGGATTATCATTCGGTCCCCCAAAAGTACGTCAACAATCGAGAGATGTATTTTCCAAGAGGCAAAGTAATGGGCGGATGCAGCAGTATAAACGCAATGATCTATATACGAGGACATCGAGCCGACTATGACGAATGGGCAGCATTGGGCAACAAAGGATGGAGTTATCAAGAGGTACTACCTTACTTTAAAAAATCCGAAAATCAACAAAGAGGCGAAAGTGATTATCATGGCAAAAATGGTCCTTTGTGCGTTTCCGATCATCGAACTAAAAATAAATTATCTGAAGCGTTAATTGAAGCTGCGACAACACTTGGGTACAAACGCACCAATGATTTTAATGGAGAAAATCAAGAAGGATTTGGATACTATCAAGTCACCCAAAAAAATGGAAGTCGTTGTAGTACGGCTGCTGCCTTTATCAAACCCGTCTTAAAACGCAAAAATCTAAGAGTCTTAACCGAAGCGGCTGTTTCCAAGTTATCATTTGAAAACAAAAAGGCAACAAGCGTTACGTACAAACGATGGGGATTAGAAAGCACCGCAACAGCGAACAAAGAAATCATACTTTGTGCAGGAGCTTACAACAGTCCACATTTATTGATGCTTTCAGGTATTGGACCCAGTAAAGAACTCAAAAAACATGGCATTCGTCCCATCCTAAATATAGAAGGAGTTGGACAAAATCTACAAGACCATTTAATTACAGGCGTTTCTATGGTCGCTAATAAAAAAGTCACCTTAGACAAAATGGACAAGGGAACCAACTTGCTCAAAAACATGTCTAATTATCTGATCCGAAAACAAGGACCTTTGACCAGTAATATTGCTGAATGTGGAGGATTCATTTATACCAAAGAAGGATTAGAAGCTCCAGACCTCCAATACCATTTTGCCCCATGTTTGTTTTTAGAAAGTGGCTTAGTTCTTCCTGATGAATATGGTTTTGGATTGGCTCCCACCTTGATCAAACCCAAAAGCGTAGGCGAACTCACATTGGCAAGCTCCAACCCAGAAGAGATGCCCTTGATTGACCCAAAGTTTTTTAGTGATAGCGAAAACGAAGACTTACAAACAATGATTAGAGGCTTTAGAATTGCTGAAAAAATCCTTTTATCTCCACCTTTTAAAAAGCATCGAAAGACCTACTTCTTGCCCGAAAAATCCCTGCAATCCGATGATGAAATTGCCGACTTTATCAGAGAAACATTAGAACATATTTATCATCCCGTAGGCACTTGTAAAATGGGCAACGACCCACAAGCCGTTGTCAATGATAGATTGCAAGTACATGGCATTCAAAATTTGAGAGTGATAGATGCATCCATTATGCCCACCATTGTACGAGGCAATACCAATGCGCCGACCATTATGATTGCTGAAAAAGGAGCGGAGATGATTTTAGAGGATAATGCGTAAAGACGCAAAAAAAAATCAAAATGTAAACTTATCCTATGGAGGTTTTAAAAGAGATGTTTCAGCATCAAATCCCTTCGGTTTCAGACACAGAATTGAGCGATTTTCTATCCTTGTGGACGATTAAACGACAGTTGAAACGACATGAATATTTGTATGGAAGAGGTCGAGAACAACAGCACCTTTATTTTATTCAAAAGGGAGCGTTTAAAATTTTTCATGAAACAGAAGATTTGAAAGAGTTAATTGTCGGGTTTGGGTATAAACACACACTTTTATTGGATTTGCCTTCTTTTGTGACAGGACTTTCCTCTATTTATCGAATTCAAGCACTTCGACAAAGCACGTTAATTGGCATTCATCAACGAGACTTTTATAGTTTTATGGAAAAGTGTCCTCCTTTGGCTACTTATTGGCGGCAGCAGATAGAGTTGGCTTTATTGAGTCGCTTAGAACGAGAGATTGATATTTTAATAGACAGTCCTCAAAAAAGATATGAGCGTGTTTTGCAACGTTCTCCTATACTTTTTCAAGAGATTCCTCACAAGTTTATTGCGGCTTACCTGCGAATGACTCCCGAAACTTTATCTCGTTTGAAGCGATTTTAAGGAACTTGCAATGGAGCCTAATTCTTGATTTGAATCAAGTTTTATGTTTTGCTAAGAAGCTATCTTTGTAGTATTAATTTACACAAAATAGATTCTTATGAAAACAGTAACAAAGATTTTTTTGGTTCTAGTTGGTTTGGCTTTTTTGAATGTGGGAGTACAAGCTTTCATCAATCCCCAATCAGTAATGGACTTTGTAAATGTAGCGTTGGATAATGTGAGTGCTCGCAATTCAATTAGGGCGTATTATGGAGGAGTCAATATCGCTTTTGGATTGTTTTTATTGTATGGTGCTTTTAAAATGGAGCGAGAGGCATTGATTCTGTGCTTATTGTATGGAGGCGGTTTTGTGGTGGGACGGATTTACAGTATTTTGGTAGAAGGTACGCCAAGTTCCTTTATTTTTACTTGGTTGGGTATTGAAATAGTTTTGACTTTGGTTGCTTTTATTCTGTTAAAACCTAGATTAGAATTAGGATAAGCTCATCCGAATCACCGCCAAATCATCTGTTGGCTCTGCTTGCAAATGTTCTTGAATCCAAGTATATTTTCGATGCAACATATCCGCATTTTCTCCAAAATCATCATGGACCAATAAATAAGAAATGGGGTCAATTGCCAAATCAAACGATTTTTCTTGATTCATAAAAGTCTCAATTCCATCAGTAGCAATGGCAATATTACGAAGGTTGTTCACCTCAAATAGAGTGGTTTGTTGCGACCACCAACTTTCAAAATCTTTATCAAGATAATACGCTAAATAGTCGGGTTTATTATCTTGGTCAATGAGCATTATACTTTCATTGACAACCATACTTCCATCTCCAACAATAATGATAAAAGCCGATTTTTGCTTTTTATCAACTACCCATAAAATCAAAGTCGTAAGCAATTCATGAGTGTCTAAAAGCAGCATGTTTTTGAAATATTGAAAATCCTTCCAGCAATATTTAAGGAGTAAATGCGCTAATTCTTTTTCGGTTACATTTAGAGGCTTTCGTAAATCTTGATAGGAGAGTGCCAAAGCATTTTTACGAAGAATTTTAGTCAAAAGCGCAGAAGCAAAATGACTATCTTTCCCCATCGAACAGCCATCCAAAACGGCTGCAATATGATACTGGTCATTGAAATGAAAATGGAACAAAAAGTCTTCACAGAAGTTGGTATGAAAAGAACCGATTTTAAGAAGAGAATAAATTTGCATACCCAAGTATAACTCCGATATTTAATTTTGAGTTCCTGATTTTGCTCTTTTTTAGGAGTGAAAGATTAAGGGATATTGTCCAAAATTATTTAGATTTAAGAGATAAAACCCAATCCTTATCATTCTGTCCAAAACCAACTAGCCCCGATAGAAGTGGTATCACCCTTGTAGAGCAAATTCGTGAATTTGCTCTACAAGGGTGGTAAGAACGGATAGCGGGACTTTCCTTTACGATGAAAGACAAACCTTTCGCTCCAAAAACCAAAGATGAACCGCATTAATCATTAACCATTCAAAACTATCGTCTATCTGCCCCTTGTTTTTTTGCTTTTTCACGCATATCCGTCACATCATCCATCTCATCGACAATCTCCATACCCAAGAGCGTCTCCACAGCATCTTCCGTAGAAATCACCCCTTGCATCTCGCCAAACTCATTGGTTACTACTGCAATATGACGATTTTTACCAGCTTCATCCTTATCATTTAGCTTATCTAATAAGTCGGGCAAAGGCATATCTTCTGTTACAAATAAAATATCTCGTTTAATATCTTTGAGTTTCATATCTCCTTTTTTCTCCAACATCTTCGTCAAGATTTCATCTTTTAAGACAAAACCCGTGATATTATCGGTTGTTTTGCCATAAATTGGAATCCGAGAAAAACGGAAAGGCTTTTGATGTTCGTCATAAAATTCTTGAACAGTTTGTTCTTCATGAGCCGTTTCCACCACCGAGCGAGGAGTCATATGTTCTTTGACCTTCACCTTATTAAAGTGAAGAAGGTTGTTGATGATTTTCGATTCGTCATCATCCAAAACACCCTGTTCGCTCACTACTTCTGTCATCGTCATATAATCGACCCGACTCAAAACACTTTTGTGATGACCACCGCCACCAACTAATCGAGTAAACAACTGTAACACCCATAAAATCCCTGTATATTTTAGGATTTTGACCATAATATTGAGGCAACGAGTCGTAAAATTGGCCAAAGACTTCCAATAAGTCGCACCAATGGTTTTTGGGATAATTTCAGAAGCGACCAAGACCAAAAGCGTCATTACGCCCGATATAACAGCCACCATTGGGATACCAAAAAAACTGGCATCATGTGGAAAAGCATCTTCTGCCGCACTACCCACTCCAATAGCTCCAACAGTGTGTGCCAGTGTATTGAGTGTCAATATAGCGATCAAAGGCTTATCAACATCGGATTTTAAGGCTTGTAAAGTTGGTGCAAACGAAGCCCCTTCTTTAAGTTTTATTTTTAAAAAAGTATCCGTAACGCTTAGCAAAACAGCCTCCAAAATTGAGCATAAAAAGGAGAAAAAGATAGCTAAGCTCATGTATAAAAGTAGAGTACCCATATATTTTTTTGATGATTGAGGATGCAAAGATAACCATTGTACCGCTTATAAAGCAATAAGTTTCACGTATTAAACAAGAACATATTTTAAAAAGGACGATTTTTGGACTATTAAGCCTGTTTTTCCAAAAGCAAATCACTATAAGAAACTGCTATTAAGTCCTCTTTTGGGATACTAAATAAGGTCAAATAATGCTGACATTGCTCCAAAAGCTCCTTTTCTGACGTATCTGCGTTAGGCGCAATCGCTTCAATCTCCACAAAATGCCCCAAATCCTTCACCACATCAATATGAAACTTCACATTATCAATAAAATAAATTTCCCGTTTTTTATCCACAACCACTTTCACACCGATAGAAGCTGTCAATAAAGCCTTCAAACTTTCAGAGTCAGGTGATTTATACAACAGGACATCAGACCGTTTGGGACCTTCTTGATTGGGGCGATTGTATTGAATCAATGCGCTTTCAATCGTTCCTTGTCGCAGTTTCAAACGACCATTGGAAGTATTAAAATAAGTGTCGATTTGATGGTCTTTCCCTTTAAAGTCCGCCTTTTTGTCCAACAAAATCTGTCGAATCGAAGACGCATCTAAGCACTTTGCTTTTATTTCGATGATGTGATGTTTCATATTAATATTTTCTTCTTTGTGAATACCAACTTGTAATCATTTTTACTTCATGTTGAAACCTACTGAGCGAGGGAATTCATTCCCTTGCTATTATAGAAATTGTCAGTGTTAAAATTGACAATACTCTCAATCTACTTCCCCTTTTTCCATTCCATTTTAGCTTGTTGAAAATCATTTTTAAAATCTTGATGATCCCACATCAATGTCAATAATTGATGCGCCAATTTTCTAGCGGTTTCTTCGTCACTTGGATAATGAACGCCCAAAATTTCTCTAGAAAATCCAATTTGATAAGCCAATTCTAAAAACTCCTTTCGTTTAGCAGGGATCAATTCAGCCCAAACATACGCCTGCATATAAGCCCACAAAGTATGTCCACTTGCAAAAGAAGACGTATTCATTTTTTTCAAAGGCTTCAATTCAGGCTCTAATTGTCGAGGTCTTGCACGAAGAAAATGATTTTTGGCAGTAAACTCCATAATTCGCATTTCCTTCATAATGTTTTTGAGTAATTTTTTAGTCTTTGGATAAGTCGATGGATTGAAGTCTGAACCAAAGATCTCATATGCTTCACAAAATAAATCTTCATCACTATTCATCACCATTAAAGGAAAATAGACTACTTCATGCAATCGCTCGGCAAAAGCGACTTGTTCGGGGGTTCTCGTCTTTTGTAGTTCGAGCAAAAAATCCAGTTCTGCCCTTGTTTGTTCAGAGCTATTGGCAGGAGGATGGAGCGTAAGCATCAATTCTTGAATCTGGTCTCTCGTCGTATAAGCAGGACCAAAAGTTTTGATGAGTAAGTCAAACTTTTTATTGGGAAAACGGATGGCATCCAATTCTTCTTGGGCTTCATTGGGTTGGGCAGATAATTTTGCCAAATCGACATAATGATTTTTAGGAGCTTCAAGAAGATGCAAAGGTGGAATATCTGTTACATTAGCGATTTTTGGCTGTTGACAAGCCATTAATAAAAACCAGATAGAAAAAAGGAAGATACAACTTACAATAGAAAAGTTGTTTTTTGATAAGTATTGCATTAGATAAAATTTTAGTGAAGTAATAGGAACAAAGAACCTACTTGAATTTTACCTTGTAGTCGCAGCGACTATTCAAAAAGACGCAGATTAAACCTCTAAATTCAATTTTTTTATT
>JAHDBB010000002.1 GCA_020630635.1 Chitinophagales bacterium | reverse complement strand
AAAATTTATTCGACTCGTTTTTTATATCAAAAAAACGTCCCATCGTCCCAAAACCCAAGAAAAAAACCTAAAACGTCCCATCGTCCCAACATGTAAAAAATGAACTGCAACTATCGACTATCGACCAAAAGCAATACCTTTGAGAACCTACTACGACATACTAAAAGTCTCGACCCAAGCAACTCCAGCCCAACTCAAAAAAGCTTACCGTCAACAATCCAAAAAATACCATCCCGACCTTCATGGTGGCTCAAAACAATACGAAGAAAAATTCAAGGAAATTCAAAAAGCCTATGAAATCCTATCCGACACCCACAAACGAGCTTTATACGATAGTCAACTCATAGCAGAGCAAGTTCAAACAACACAAAAAGAAAAATCTAAGATAGATAAGGATCCAAGAACTTATCGTCGTCCACCAGTTCCCTACAAACCACGCCCCAAAACCAAAAATGAAAAAATAAGGGATAAAATCATCGACATAGCCCTCATCATTGCCTTTTCTCTTCCGATATGGTTAGGATTTTTCATATTTTTCTATGGCAATTTAGAAAAACACGAACCTCCCTCTTTTAATCCCAATAATAAAAAAGTAGTCCCATGTCTAGAACGCCAAAGCACCTGTAACTGGAATATTCAAAATATCCAGAATCCACAAAATTTATGGGAAAACAATCAAAATTTGTGGTCGTATATATTACGAAGTCTCAAAAATTATCGAGAAGCCACTATTACTTTGCAATTCTACTTCAAACAACTCAACCTCTCCAATAATTACGAAAAAGCCGAAGAAATTATGGCAAGTCTTCAAACATACCTCTCCATCAATGGTATCCCTTCAGAAAGAATCCGATTACAACTTATACACAGTGATATTCCTATCCCTAGCGAGCAAATTGACAGTCTTTTAACCATCATTGTTGAAAAATAAAGTTTTATAGTCCTCAAAATATCCCTATTTTGCACCCGATTTCTAAACTCTCTTTGTGAGAAACAACCAAAATCATTACATTATCTATGCCTTTTTTAAAAATATTAATGAATCGTATTGACCTTTTTGCAGAAAAGGTCAAAAACATCAAAACTGTAGGAGCCGTAGATTTTACTTCCAAGTATGCTATTCAAGAGATGGTAGAACGTCCAGAGATCGCAAAAGCTCAGTCTATTATAGAATTGGGAGGTGGTAATGGCTGTATCACAGAAGGCATCTTGAACGAAATGCGATCAGATGCAAAGCTCCTTTCTTTTGAAATCAATGAAAAGTTTTGTGAATTGCTTAGAGAAATTAAAGATGAGCGATTAACAGTCGTCGAGGATTCGGCAGAGAAGATGGGACAATACATGGATGAAAATGGAATCAAACAAGCAGATGTGATTTTATCTTCCATACCTGTTAGTATTTTACCTGATGAAGTGGTTGAAGATATTTTTGCGACTGCCAAAAAACGCCTCAAACCCAATGGGCTATATATCCAAATTCAATATTCTTTTTTATCCAAAAAATTGATTGAACAAACTTTTGGTCCAGCCGATGTCTCCTTTATTGCTCGCAATGTACCACCTGCTTTTATCTTTGTCAGTAAAAATATCAAATAGAATAAGTAAATTTGAAATTTTTGTGAAGAATCTATTTGAGTCAATTGAATTATATCATAAGTCATTGATAATAAGAGTTGTAGGAACAGATGGCATCTGTTCTCACATCTGAACCACAAAATTTTTCCAAGAACCAATTTTTGCTTATTAACTAAGAAAAGAACTGCAAGTCACCAAAACATGAGCCAACAAAATAATTTTACCAACATTTTCAAAGGAATGGGAATGGGGATTGCCGAAGTCATACCAGGGGTGTCTGGTGGAACCATTGCCTTTATCACTGGTATTTATGAAACCCTTCTCAATTCCATAAAATCATTTAGCCCAGCCCTTTTAGGTGTTTTCAAAAATGAAGGAGTCAGTGGGGTCTGGAAACACATCAACGGTAGTTTTCTTGTTACCCTCATCATAGGAATGGTTTTAGGGATTCTTGGCGGGGTGCTAGGAGTAACCTATCTTTTAGAAAATTATCCTGTATTGTTGTGGTCATTCTTTTTTGGTTTGATAATCGCTTCTTCCATCTATGTAGGGAAGCAGGTTAAAGGCTGGAATATAGGTAATATCTTGATGCTTGTTTTAGGGGCAGTAGTCGCTTATTACATCACCATTGCCTCACCCGCACAAGGTTCTGAAAATCTCCTTTTTGTCTTTTTCTCTGGGCTTATCGCTATTTCCGCCTTGATGTTACCAGGACTATCAGGAAGTTTTATCCTACTACTTTTGGGAATGTACAAATTTATTCTAAGTGATACCTTGAAGACAGGTGTTCTCAAAAACCAAGACCCACAAGCCATGCTCATTATGGGCGTATTTGGTATAGGATGTTTAGTAGGCTTAATGACTTTTTCACGCATATTGTCTTGGACCTTCAAACACTATCGCAATCCAACCTTAGCCCTTCTCACAGGGTTTATGATTGGTTCACTCAATAAGGTGTGGCCCTGGCAACAGGTGCTTTCTACACGTATCAAAAGCGATGGTGAAGAAGTTATTCAATTTTCTAAAAGCGTCCTTCCTTCCACTTTCTCTACTCTCCAAAATAATCTCCTTTATGGCAACGAACCTTACTTAATAGGAGCGATTGCGCTGATGTTTGTTGGTTTTGCCTCTGTATTTGTCTTAGAACGATTTGGTGAAAAAGAAGCCTTTTAGCTTTAGTGACGAGTTTCGGATGACAAGGGACTTTTTACCATTACAAAAACCATATTTTCGGTTCAATTCTTGTTTTTTTAGAAGCGAATGGATATAGCTTCGTCGCACAGGCAAGTCCTGCTATCCGTTCTCATTCGTGTCGCCCAGTTTTAGGTAGCCATCGCTTCTACACGAATACCACTCCTATCAGGGCTATTTTGCAAGGACCACCACTTCTCCTCCAATGGTAGCAAAGAATATATAATCATTTGTTGACTGTAATTAAAACCAACGAACCATAGCTAATCTATAACCTGACGAACAAATTCTCTGTATCTATTTTGAACACTCTCTATTTCTAATAGCTTATTGGACGTACTTTCATAGGGATTCATATCCTTGTTATAAGTTCGTACATACTTGTCACTCCAAATTACAATTTCTAAAATCAAAGGTGCTAAATCAAGCCCTTTTTCAGTAAGCAAATAAATATTCTCCTTTTTGTTTTTAGGTAATTTCCTTTTAGAAATCACTTCCAAAGATTCCAATAGTTTTAATCTTGCCGATAGCAGATTAGTAGCAACTCTTTCATCTGATGCAGCTAATTCTTTAAATGTTTTCTTCTGATACATTAACATATCTCTGACGATAAGCAGCGACCATTTGTCTCCTATCAAATCTAATCCTGATGCTATAAGACAGGAAGATCGAAATTTTTTAATCATATTTTCGAGTTTTTTACTTTAATATTTAAAGTTATTTGTACTTTTGCTTTAAATATTAAAGTAAAAATACAAAAAATAATCAATCATGTTAGCAGGACATCTTACAACCGCTATGGTAGCGCATCAAAAATTTCCAAAAGGAGCATTACTTTACTTCTTATTTGTTTCGCAATTACAGGATTTACTATGGTTTATCTTGCATTACTTGGGGCTTGAACGAACGGAACCAAGTGATGTTTTTAATGCTACGTTAAGTAATATGACAGTGGATATGCTTTATAGTCATGATTTAGTTCCTGTAATCTTTTGGTTAGTTGTGACTTTTATTTTTGGAAAAGTAATATTTAAAAGTACCCAAATTGGATTGGTGGGTTCAGCTTTGGTGGCTGGACACTTTGTGTTAGATTTCTTTTCTGGACATCCACACCACATTTTTGGAGCAGATACAGCAGATGCAGGACTTGGTTTGTATGCTTCAAATGTTTATCTTGCAATAGCCATAGAAGCCATTTTTTGTGTTGTAATCCTTTGGTATTACTTTAATAAAGATGCTAAATTAGGAATTCAACGTACCTCCAAAAATAAAGCCGCCATTATCGGACTCTTTATTTTTGGGATTGTTTTTATGTTATCAATAGCTACGACTTCTTTTAGAGAACTATTTGGTATTCCAGAATTTGATTTGGGTTTCAACTCAAATATGCCAACACTCATCATGACCTACTTAGGAATGATATTTTATTTGAACTATTTCGTGCCAAAATTCAAACTTGAAAAGAGGTCTTAAAACCGCTATGAGAAAACTACAACCAACAAAAGCTATCGTTCAATTGTCGCTATACACCGCAACTACAAGTAATAAGACTGATAAATTTCATGTGTAAATCGAAGAGAAGTTGTCAAATTTCCCGAATCACAAAGGTGGAGACCTCAACGACCTAGCCCCGATAGAAGTGGTATTGCTGTGAAGTGGAGCAAATTCAAATGATGACTTCAAGTCACCATTTGATTGTGCAAGGCTAGAACAGCAATAAGAACGGATAGCGGGACTTTCTAATACGACGAAGCAAAAAACTTTCGCTCCCCAAAAATAAAAACCACGAAATGAAGAGAAAGTCACTGGTCACAAAAAGCACAGATTGGACAGTTTGTCACTTATCACCAGTAAAAAAACCAACAAATTGAACGTTTAACAAATTTTTAACCGCTTGCATCATAATAGTAGAGAACTTATTTTTGTTTTAAAAGTGTTAATATTCTAAACCATACGATAGTTTTAGTTGTCTATCAAGAAGAAACAGAAAGTTAAACACATTTTAAAACACTATAAATTCACTATGAAAAATCTCCCAGCTTTATTTGTAGCCGCCATATTAGGTAGTCTTATCACATTAGGAGCATACAAAGGCTTAGGATTAGATAAAAAGGTTATTACCTTCCAAGAAGAACCTGCTGTTCAAACGGTCTTTACCAATACAACAGCTCCAGCTAATACTGCCATTCCCCAACCTTCTAAAACCAATAGAACTCATTCTGCAACTCCTGTAGATTTTAGGGCAGCCGCTGCCAAGACAACCCCTGCCGTTGTTCACATCAAATCAACGGTATCAGTTGCATCCAGCGGACAACAAATGCCTGGTTTTGATATATTCAGAGACTTTTTTGGTGACGATTTTGATTTTGGAAATCCCTATGGTGGAGGCGGTGGACAAGGCAATGAAAGACAAGCCACAGGTTCAGGAGTCATCATTAGTAGAGATGGTTACATTGTTACGAACAATCATGTAGTAGCCGATGCGACAGAATTAGAAGTCGTTTTGAATGACAATAGAAGCTATCCTGCTGAGATTATAGGAACAGACCCTTCAACAGATTTAGCCGTTATCAAAATATCAGAAAACGGTTTGCCTACTTTAGAATTAGCCAATTCAGATGATGTACAAGTAGGAGAGTGGGTATTAGCTGTCGGTAATCCCTTCAATCTTTCTTCGACAGTAACGGCGGGAATCGTGAGTGCCAAAGGTCGAAATATCAATATTTTGAGCGATCAAGCAGCGATTGAATCCTTCATTCAAACAGATGCAGCCGTTAATCCTGGAAATAGTGGAGGCGCATTGGTCAATGTCGATGGAGATTTAGTCGGAATCAATACCGCTATTGCGACTCGTACAGGTTCTTATTCTGGATATTCCTTTGCTGTACCTGTGAATATTGTTGAAAAAGTAGTGGAAGATTTGACTCGCTTTGGAACCGTACAAAGAGCTTATTTAGGCGTGATGATTCGAGATTTAGACAGTAAAGTTGCCAAAGAATTAAACTTGGATATTTCACAAGGAGTCTATATTGAGAGTCTTTTGGAAGAAGGTGCGGCCAAACAAGCTGGTGTGCAAAAAGGAGATGTGATTGTAGAAGTAGATGGGCAAAGCGTTAAATCGGCTCCTGAATTACAAGAGTTGATTGGAAGAAAAAGACCAGGCGATATGGCTACTTTGACTATTAATCGAGAAGGTCGAACAAAAAATATCAATGTACCATTGACTAATAAAGATGGAAACACTAATATTGTAAAAGCGACAGGAAGTACAGAACTCATGAAGAAGTTAGGTGTGGAGTTGATGGATTTAACTGATTCAGAGAAAAATCGTTATGGCGTGGATGGAGGTATCAAAGTTGCTACCATTGGTTCTGGAATTATCAGTAAAAATACAGATATGGAGGAAGGCTTCATTATTACAGAAGTGGATGGAAGACCTGTCAATTCTGTACAACAAATCAATGCAATTTTAAAAAATAAATCAGGCGGTGTCTTAGTCGCTGGAATTTATCCCAATGATCCAACCAACTATTATTATGGGTTTGGGTTGTAAGATAAAAAATAAATAAAATTAGTTTTTGTTTTTCATAAGGTGGATGTAAAGGCTGTGTCATTAAGTTGATGCAGCCTTTCTTTTTTTCTCTGACAATTTTGGGAAAATAAACATAATTTTATCTGCTCCAGTTAGAACCGAAAAAGAAGCGTTGGCTTGCTAAATTTCGGTAGCGAGGCGAGGGCTTTGTGCTAGGAACATTAAATTTAGCGAGAATTTTGCTTCCTTTTTTTCGACTGAAAAAGGAAGGCCTGTCTGGCGAAGACAAGGAAATGAGCAGTCAAAACACACAGACAACGGTTTACAAAACACCTCTCAAAAGCACCATTTTAATCCAAAATTCACGTTGTTTACTTTACCACCTGGAGTTCTTTGATACGAGCCACCCCATGAGGAGCCAACATCACTTCCACATTGATTGTAATTTCTTCATCTCGACGCATTGTTTCCAATGCCAAAGCATTTTCTTTATCGGTATAATAAGACTCGATTCCTGCTTTTAAACGGATAATGTTAGAATATTCACTCAAAATATCAGTAATATAAACTTTTAAAAATGGAAAGTCTTTTTCATTAGGTTGAGCCTTACTGAGTTTATAGCTTTTGTGATAAATACCATCAGGTTGGAGCCACAAATATCCCACATCTCCCTCTTTAAATGCTTTTACCTCCTGTAAATTATGTTCAATTTCATGGAGTTTGATCTCACTAAAAGGATAGCCTAAACGGACATAGTTGCCTCTCATAAGATCACGAGGATCAACAGGTTGGGTTTTAAAGGTAATGGGTACACCTGTTTGAAGAGGACGCATGGCATTGAATACCATAAAGGCTAAAATACCCAACTGAAATAGAATCATCGGAAAAAGTAAGGCTTTAGGATATTTCATATTTTTTGTTCCAATAGTTATTTAAAAATAAGAGCAAAATCCCTCCTAAAATGAATACAATACTCGCAATGATATAATCCTCCATATCAGTAAAACGAGCAATTGCCAATAAAAGCATCATCACAATTCCAGACATAAAATAGTATTTATATTGATGCTGAATACTATAAATAATTCGCCAAATAGCATGGGCTAAAAAGAGAATATTACAAGCTAGATAAACATAAGCTGTTGTACCAGAACTAACTGTATACAAGAGCAAATACAATGCTACTGTTAGTCCCAACGTCCACCACCATTCGGGAATATATCTACTTTTCCACAGTCCTAAGATGAGCGAAATCCCCAAAATAATGCCAGAGATCCAATCCATAGAAATGCCATGATCTATGGGTAAATCAAAGGTGAAAATAAAGACGGCTAGTAATACAAGTAATAAATGACTTTCATATAGTTTGCGTATGAAAAAGAAGGGAAAACGGTGTCGATAAAAGGCAAGGAGACTGCTACTCAATGCTAATGTACCAAACAAGAAAAATAAAAACGATTCGTCAGGTTCAGGATATAAGAAGAAATAGCCTGTCATCAATAATAAAAAAGCATTGATTAAAGTGAAAAAATGCTGCAAACGATTGGGTTTGAGATACCACAAATACACGATAGGAAGGAATAATAAAATGCTCCACCATGAAAATTGTCCATGCATAAAAAGCATTCTAATCCAAGAAAAGAAAAGAATCTGTAATAAAAAGTTGTGTAGATTTCCTCGAAAATATAAAGCGACAGGAATCGCCCCAATCAGCCACCATTTAAAGCCATCAGGAAAGTAATTGTCTATATGAAAAATCTGGGCTTGCAAAAAGATATTGATACCAAAAACGATGCTTCCTAAAAAGAAAGCTAATTCTGCTCCTTGATCTCGGTCTTTGTACAAAAAATAGAAGCCTACGCCATAAGCAATCAATAGTGGAAATAGTCCAATGGCAGAACGAATCGAAATATTGAAGCGATGCCAATTTTCTGAAATCAACAGAATCAATCCCAGACTGACCAATATCAAAGCGACTGCACTCAATATAAAGCTGGAATTGCGATACCAAGGCAGTTTGTCTAATTGATACTTTTGGTATAAAGACTCGGCTTGTTCTGATGAAATAATGCCTTCTTCCACCCAAGATTTAATCTCGTTTTGAAGTTGAGCGTGACTAAAGAAAATATTGAGCATGGGTTTGGTGATTGATTTTTAGAAGCGAAAGGTTGGAATCTTCGTCGTATTGGAAAGTCCCGCTATCCGTTCTTATTCGTGTGGCTATGTTTTCCAAAGCCAACGCTTCAACACGAATACCACTTCTATCGGGGCTATATGGTCGAGGTCTCAACTATTATCAAACGGCACATCATCCTGACAAATATCGTTAATAATTGGTAGATAAAACAAAAAAACGGCATCAAGTTTTGAGACCTGACACCGTTGTTTCATTGAGTTCAAAAAAGTACTATTCTTCCTCCGTAGCAGGGCGAGGAAATTGTACCCAGACATCATCTTCATCACGATCCATCGGTAATTGGTCAAGTAAGCCCCAACGTCTCATATCCACCCATCTATGTCCCAATGAGAAAAGAGAATAACGTCTATTGTAAATCAACTCATTGGTCAAAGAAGCTGCATCCATATCTCCACTATAGGCATCTAATCCATTGCCAGTTAAGACAGCATCCAAAGCCGCCACTGCTTCACCCGTATTGCCATTTTGAAGATTGGCTTCTGCATAAATGAGAATTAACTCCTCATTATTGATGATCGGTATATCCGAATCTTGTGAAGAGAAAACAACCACATCATGTGTTCCAGATAAATCATCTAAAGCAATAGAGGCATTGCGTTCTGCCACTTTATTGATTCTCGCATCACCTTCTCGAATATCTGTGAGGTAAGAAGGATGAGCGACTAAAGCATCAGATTGATTGGTTGCTCGAAATACAGGATTTACCACATCTCCACCAACGGATGAAAAAGAATGTGAAACCCCTGTTTCAAGTGAACCACCTAAATCTAAGAATGAATTGTCTAAGGCGGTTAAAGTTGCTGCATAATCTCCTTGATAGAGATGCATTCTGGCAGCCAAAGCTCTATTAAATTGAGCAAAGGTTTCTGGATTATTGAAACCTGCAAAACCAGAAGATAACTCGAATAGAAAGTTGGAATCTTCGGAAGTTAGGAACTCATAACCTTCATCCAAGATTTCAATAATAGCATCAAGAGCAGGAAGATAGGTTGTTATAAAAGGACCTAAATTGTCAGGGTCTGATACATCTACTCGAACACCATTATCATATTGCATGTTAAGGTTGAGTAAAAGTTGGTAAGCTTGAAGTGTTTTGGCGAAACCCTTGTACCCTTCTATATCTTCAGGGTTCAATGGAGCAGTAGAATTGTCCACTGCTTCTAAAAGAATATTGGCATTTTTGACAGCCGCATAGCGACCTGAAAAAGAACGAGTCGTATAAAAAGTGTTGTTGTCTAGTACGGATTCGCCACCCCCTAAGAGGTCTGCTGTGTAACGAGGATCGGAACCTGTGAAGTAGTAATAATCTCGCCCTATAATACTAACTGCATCGTAGTAAAATCCGAGATCTTTTCTCATTAATCCTTCAATTCCAATAGCAGTAGCGTTGAGTTCTGGAATGGTGGCATCTGCTAAAATGTCATTCAAGTTTGGACCGTTGGGATTGGGAACTTCGTCTAATTCACATGCCGTGAATAGACAGAGAAAGAGTATGGAACTTATAAGAAAAATTTTATTTGGTATATTCATTTTTTAAGATTTTGATTTTTTGTGATGGGTAAGTAGTGACAGGTGATAAGTGACTGGTGACTTACTGTTCTGCTGATACTTTTTTGAATTTAGGATTTTGACATTAGAATTTAATCTTTTTGGTACTAAGGAGTACTTTCCTTGACCAACTAGACCCGATAGTAGCGGTATGAATGCAAGTAGCTTTGAATCACAAGTCGAAAAGACTTGCGATAGAGCTAGGCTGCATGCATAAGAGCGTATAGCGGGGAGACCCATCACGATGAAAGAGTAATAACCGTTCTCTGCTTAAAAATCTTCTTTGTGTAAATAGATATTGAGAGAAAAAGAAACATTCTTCAAAAGTTCAATCGTTGTTACTCAATCATTTTGAACAAGTTTCGTCTTCCATCTATTTCTCAAAGAATAGATTCAATTAGAAAGAAGCGGAAATATGGAAATTAAAGCGTTTAGACGATGGGAAAGGTGTCACTTCTACTCCTGACGAAAGCCCTTGACCACCAAAGTTAGATACCTCTGGATCGTAGCTATTGTAGTTGAAGAAGTTAAGGGCATTGTAAGCCGAAACCCCAACTCTTAAGCCGACCACATCTTTAAAAATAGAACGAGGAACATTGTAGAATAAACCAATCTCTCGAAGACGGAAATAGGAAGCATCTTCTACAAAAACGCTGGCTGATGATCCTAATTGACTCAGACGATAAGAACCATTGGTTAAAGCTCCTTCTGGATCTAAACCTGTATCATCATAGTCAGGACTTGTACCATTAAGATCAGTTAATAAAGTGGTTAAGTTCACATTGTCGCCGCCTTTTTTCCAGTGGCATAAGAAAGAAAAATCAAAACCTTTGAAACGCATGGTGTTGAAGAAAGACATATTGAAATCAGGTTCAGCATTACCCAAAACCTTGATGCCTGTTTCGTCTGCATCAGGATCAATACCGACAATTTGTGTAGCACTTTGTCCTTCTTCAATTCGGAAAGTTCCCAATGTGGCACCAAATGCTCCTGTATTGTAAGCTGGGATATCTAAACGAGTAACTTTAGATTGATTTCTCCAAAAACCAATACGGTGATTCCAACCCAAGTCTCTTTCATTGATAAGCGTCAAGTTTAATCCCAACTCAAAGCCTCTATTCTCTAAATCGGCACCATTGACTACCTTTTGATCAAAACCTGATGAACTAGGAATGTTGGCACGAAGTAGTAAATCTTTAACCGTTTTAATATAATAGGTTGCATCTAAAACTACCCCATTTTCTAATAAACCAATATCAACACCAAATTCTAACTCAGTTTGTCTTTCTGGTTCTACATCTGGATTGCCTAACAAATTGTTGATTTCAGAAGAAAGCAATCCGTCAATTACGATACTACTGAAGGATGTATATTTGTCCCCAAATAATGCAAAGTTACCTGATTGACCATAAGCTCCTCTTACTTTCAATTGACTTAGTAATCCCAATGGTTGAAATTTATGAATGTTGACCGCTAAAGAAGCTTTTGGATAAAAATAAAGTTGGTTGGGATCTCCATTGTTAGAAGACTTATCAGCTCTTAAACCAATGGTGGCTAAAATGCGGTCAGCATAATTAATTTCTTCTTGAACAAGGAAGCCTCTATCTTTTTGGATAATTCTGTTTTGCAAAGTATTACGACTACCTCCCTGATCTAAGTTGGTTTGAGAACCATTCAAATTAATGGAAGTACCAATAATGGTGTTTCGATTAAAGTTTTCTGCTGTCAAGCCCAATTGAGTTCTAAATGTCAAATTGCTATTGGTAAAGAAAGAATGAACCAAGAAAGCTGCAATATTGGCATTGGTGTTAACGGTATTTCCTTGTACTGTCGTACCATTGACTCCTTCATTAGAAGGCTTCATAAATTGTAGCGAGTTGGGAAAGATAGCTGTTGTATTTAAAGTATAATTATCTACTCCACCTCTTGTCACTAATTTTAGAGATTGATTGTCTGTATTGAATAATTTGAAGGTCAAAATAGCTCCTGAAATAAGTCGATTGACGGATTCATTATTGGTAATTAAATCTCTTGTTTGTAAGAAGTTGGAGGTTCCATAAGGGTTATCGGGATAAATTCCGTCGTTATCTGGTAAGAGTTGTGCCCAAGAAGGCGTACTGATAAAAGATACTCCCATTGTTGTTCCGCTATTATCGTTGTTGAAAAAACCTCTATCAGCAGAAGAGTTTACAAAATTGGAACTAAGGGCGATATCTACTAGCTTTCCTAATTTGTGATCAATGTTTAGGCGAACAGATGTTTTTTCATAGCCTGTATTTTCTACAATTCCTTCATCATCTTTTCTTGTCAATCCTGCAAAGAATTTAGTGGTGTTGGTTCCTCCAGAAACGCTGACACGAGAGGTTGATAGTAAGCCTCTGTGACCATAGAGTTCTTGTTCATAATCCATAATGTTTCCAGCAGATTGTGCAGCATTAAAGGCATTCACATGAAGAGTTGCATCAGGATCATCATCTGTTCCAAACTGTGCTTTGATTTTTTCAACATCCCAATCACGGGTTCCCAAAGGATTGAGCATTTGGGTAAAACCGATGTTTTGAGAAAGTCTAACCTTTGTCTTACCTGCTTCCCCTCTTTTAGTAGTGATAAGCACAACACCTCCTGCGGCTCTTGAACCGTAGATGGCGGCAGCAGAAGCTCCTTTTAGAATTTCGATATTAGCGATGTCTTCAGGATCAAGGTCAGCGATACGGTTACTTGGATTGTCCTGACTCACTTGGCTTCCTCCTGCTCCTGCTGCTGAAACGACATTCAATTCGGCAGGAATGGCACTGTTATCCATATAGACCCCATCAATAATGTAAAGTGGTTGATTGTTTCCATTGATAGAAGTTAGCCCTCTTAATTTTATCGAAAGACCACCACCTGGTGCGCCTGAGTTGGCGTTGATATTGGCGCCTTTGAACTTTCCATATAATGCCCCATCCATCGTAGATTGATTGGTGATTTCGGTCAATTCCTTAGAAGAGATAGCGGCGACGGAGTTGGCAGAGTTGCTTCTTTTGACCGAACTTGCCAGACCTGTGACAACTACTTCTTCCAAATTAGCGATGTCTTCTTTTAAAAGCATATCCAATGTTCCAGTAGTTGCTTCGACTTCTTCGGTGGTATAACCAATATAAGTATAAACCAATGTCGGATTTTCTTTGGGAGAATTTAAGGTGTATTTTCCATCAAGATCGGTAATGGTACCGATGTTGGTATTTTTGACGACTATTGAAACCCCAATCAATGGTTCGTCATTGGCATCAGTCACTGTTCCTGATACCGTAAATTGTGCTAATAAAGTACTGGAGCTAAAAAGCAGTAGCATTATTAGACAAGTGGTAATTTGTAAAATAATTTTCCTCATAAATTTAATTTATGTGTTAAAAAATGCTCGTTATTTTTTTCTTCATCTTAAAGAATGAAGTAAAGTATGATTTTGATTTTTAGGAGCGAACAGTTATTCTTTCATCGCAATGGCAAGTCCCGCTATTCGTTCTTATCGCTGTTGCCAAGCTCTACCGCAAGTCTTTTTGACTTGTGATCCTAAACCCATAACAGCGATACCACTGCTATCGGGGCTATTTGGGAGAGACACAACTACTTCAAAGGTTTTAAGGTGGGCAATAATTGTATGGTAATGGGTATGATGGGTTCTTAACATTTTGAAGAAGACTCCTAAATGCGTATTGAAGATAGATTAAATTTTTCTAAATATAGACTAAATGTAAGATAAAATATATACTCATTTGGTTGTATAGGATAAAAATGATAATATATGAGGAAGGTTTACTTTGTTGAAAATCAGAAATTTATGCGGGAGAAAAGGATATAAAAAAACTCCTTATTTGAATCAATTTCAAATAAGGAGTCAAGAAAAATATAGTGGCGTGGGAGAGATTTGAACTCTCGACCTCCGGGTTATGAATCCGACGCTCTAACCAACTGAGCTACCACGCCAAAAAAATGGTTTGCAAAGGTATATTTTTTTCTTTAAAAAAGCATGAAATTTTAAAGGAAATTTAATTGAGCCCAAATCCATCAACATCTTCGTCGTCAAAATCGTTCAAAAAATCATCAAAAAACCAGCCGTCTTCACTTGCAAAAACGTCTTCGTCGATAATTTGGTTATGAGTAGCGACCATTTTGATGGCTGTCACTGCTGCCTCGACTCCCTTGTTACCGTATTTTCCACCTGCTCTGTCTTGGGCTTGCTCTAGGTTGCGAGGGGTCAATAATCCAAATACGAAGGGAATTTCGTGTGCTAGATTAAGTTGCATGAGTCCTTGTGAGACAGCATTACAGATGTATTCGTCATGACGAGTTTCGCCTGTAATTACACAACCTAAGATGATGACTGCATCGGCAGAAGCAATTTGATCTTCTTTGTCTCTCCAAGAGTGTTGGGCAAGCCAAGCGGCTCCTTTGGGAAGTTCATAACTGCCAGGTACATGGATGGTTTTGATGTAATCGGGATTGGCTCCGTGTTTGACTAAGGTGTCATGACAGCCTTTGAGTAGGGTATGGGTTATCTCATGATTCCAGTCTGCTACTACAATGCCAAATGACATCTCGGAGGCATTGGGTATAAAGTCGGGATTGTATTCAGATAGATTTTTGGTTGCCATATATTGGGAGGTTTATAAAAGATAAATGGTGATGTATCTTTATTTTTGATGGTTTGGGTATTGAGGAGTTGTGTCTGTGCAAAATAGCCCCAGATGAATTAGAATCTAATTTTTAATTTCAACACTCTAAAACAGTTCAGTTACTGTAAGGTTGAGACCATAACGACCTAGCCCCGATAGTAGTGGTATTCGTGTCGAAGCGTTGGCTTCACAAAACCTAGCCACACGAATAAGAACGGATAGCGGGACTTTTCTGCACGACGAAGTAATGAACCCTTCGCTCCTAAAAAATAAATTGAAATGGAAAGATAGAAGTTTTTGAGAGAAGGAAGAAGCTTTTAAATGCTTTTTTGAAGTAGGTGAGATAAAAAAATCGGATTGCAGACTTTTAAAAGTGCAATCCGATTTTTGAAAAGATTATTTTTTCCATTCTATTGGGATCTGGTTGATGCCTCGTGCGTCTCGTCTTCCATTGACATAGACGACTATAATGGCATCAGTATATCCCTGTGTTTTTAAATACTTTTGATAGGCACTCGCATTATTGAAATCCGTATAATTGCCTACTAAATAGCGATTGTTGCCCGCTGGACTGATTTCTGTTTCATATTTTCCATCTACATTTTTGAAGAAAGAATGAGAAGGATATAAGTTTCTTTTGAATGAACCAATTTGAACTTTGAAAGTAACTTGAGGAACTGTA
Organism: Chitinophagales bacterium; assembly: GCA_020630635.1. GTDB lineage: Bacteria > Bacteroidota > Bacteroidia > Chitinophagales > UBA2359 > JAHDBB01. Next base: position 24,186 of record JAHDBB010000002.1, on the reverse strand, counting down.
TTTGTTGTACTAACATCAACATATTTGGGTTGTACAGGCTCATCAAAGGTTCTATCATTAAGAGGTTTTTTAGGTTCGGGAACTGGTACAACTTTCTTTTTAGGAGGAGAAGGCATTTCTTCAAATCCACCTGTTATGTCTGATTTTTTGAATTCAAAATCTACCACTCCACCACCTTCATTTTCTCTATTGACAGGCGGTTCCCCATGTAATTCATTGTATCTATCTTGTGCATCAAAAACCAGTTCTTGCGGTTTGTTGGTCTCTAAAATAGCATGGAAGATTTGACTTTCTGTTTTGCCTTTGGTGTTGAATTCTCGAATATCACCAACGAGTCCATCTTCATTTTCAAAGAAGACAATGTAAGATTTGTTGGGTTCTAACTCAAAATAGAAATTGCCAATTTTGTCTGTTTTATCATAGGCTACATATTCTTCACCCTCTTCATAAAGTTCTTCTAAAACAACTTGCTTGTAAGGGATTTTTTCTTTGGTTTTGTAGTCCAATAAAATACCAACCAAGTAAAATAGATCATCTTCTCCTTCTTTGGTGGCAACAGATGTAACGGTTACATTGTCGTAGAAGCTAAGAGATGGCGCACTAATAGAGGATGGTCGAGTTTTGGTCGCTTTACTGGCGGTTGGAGTATAAGTTGCCTTTGTGCTTTTGGACGTTGTTGGAGCAGCACTTGCCAATACTGGGTTAATCAATTCAGAGGCTTTATTTTCGGTAATAGCTACCAAATAAATATCATCACTACCATTGCCACCTTGACGGTTGCTTGCAATGAATCCTTCTTGTTTGTTTTCAGATAAAATTAAGCCAAAGTCATCTTGTGCGCTATTGATTGGGTAGCCTAAGTTTTCGGTTTTAGACCAGATTTTACCATCTTTTGAGCTAGCAAAAACATCTAAACCACCAAATCCGCCATGACCATTAGAGGCAAAATATAAAGTACCATCTGGGTGAATGAAAGGAAACATTTCGTCTCCTTCTGTATTGATTTCAGGACCTAAATTTTGAGGTGTTCCCCAGCTTCCATTGCGTTTTTTGACCATATAAAGGTCTTTGCCACCGTATCCTCCTGCCATATCAGAAGTAAAGTACAAAGTTTTGTCATCTTGACTAATGCTAGGATGACCTACAGAAAATTCGTTGTTTTTGCTATTGAAAGAAAGTTCTTGAGGATCAACCCATTCGTTGTTGCGTAAACGAGATTCAAAAATTTTGAGAAGGGCAATTTTACCAGATTTTCCTTTACCCATTACATTGCGAGTAAAGTACATTTTAGTGAAATTTTGGCTAAAACAAGCAGGACCTTCATGAAATTTTGATTTGCTTTTTCCGACAATTTCTTCTGCCATAGACCATTCTCCACTGGTGTTGGCTGCTGTAAATATGTCAAGATACGATTCTCCTGTCCAACCATCTTGTCTATCAATAGAGCTTGTTGGACGGGCAGAAGCAAATGCAATACCTTCATTGTAAAAAGAAGGACCAAAATCCGACTCTTTGGAGTTGAATTTAGCGACTTCAATAATATATTCAGAAGAATCCACTAAATATTGGTCGATGTTTTGACACCATTCTAGGTAGCGTATAGCTCTAGAATCGCTTGGATTGAGGTGAGCATATTCTTGAAAAGCCCATTGAGCTTTTTCATACTCTTTGTTACTCATCAAAGCTTGCCCGTAGTAGTATTTGAGTTCTGCATTGTCTTCATCTAGCTTAGTTGCTTTTTCATACCAATAAGCCGCTTTAGCATAATTACTGGTAAGACGATAACAGTCTGCTATTTTAGCAGTAGCATCTTTATTCTTTTTAGATTTCTTAAGAGCTTTCTTGTAAAACTCAATGGCTTTGGAATATTCCATTGCCTCGTAAAATGTGTTTGCTTTCTTTAGGTTTCCATTTTGTGCTTGTAAGGCATTAGCACAAAAGACCAATAAAAGCATCCATAAAGTTGTTTTGAAATAAGTAATCATAGTAACTTGGCTATTTGGTTGCTAAGTCTAAGTCAAAAAACATACCAATTATTGATAATGCTTTAACTAATATACATTTTGTTGGTTATGTATTGTTGATTTTATTATATGAAATTAATCTGTATGATAAAAAAGGCACTTGTAGTCGTTTTTAGACTACAATTAAGTAACTAAATTGGGAAGATAATGTAGATCAGAGTATGATTTGGGAAGGTATAAACAGTTTTTTGCAAAACTACATACAAATATAACCCTTTTTGTTGAAGAATAAAAATCTTGAATTAATAGTAAACATGGTGATAATTCGCTAACTTTGCGCCAAAATTGAGAAAAAAATCCATATTTTATAAAAAAATAAAAAATACAATATGCCCAATATTGGTAAAATAAAGCAAATCATTGGGGCGGTTATTGATGTGAGCTTTACAAATAAAGATGCCCAATTACCTCAAATCTTAAATGCTTTAGAGATTAAAAAACCAGATGGTTCATCCATTATTTTAGAGTGCCAACAGCACTTAGGAGAAGATAGTGTCAGAACGATCTCAATGGACTCTACAGATGGTTTGGTAAGAGGAATGGAAGTCATTGATTTGGAAGCTCCTATTTCTATGCCTGTTGGTGATGCTATCAAAGGACGCTTATTCAATGTAGTAGGTGAAGCCATTGATGGAATTGGTAGTGTGAGTAAAGAACAGAGCTATGCGATTCACCGTCAACCACCTGCTTATGAAGACCTTTCTACAGATGCAGAGGTTTTATACACAGGTATTAAAGTAATTGACCTTATTGAGCCTTATGCAAAGGGTGGAAAAATCGGTCTCTTTGGAGGTGCAGGAGTAGGAAAGACGGTATTGATTATGGAATTGGTCAACAATATCGCTAAGGCGTACGAAGGACTTTCTGTATTTGCTGGTGTAGGAGAGCGTACTCGTGAAGGAAATGACCTTTTGCGAGAGTTCTTGGAATCTGGGGTAATTGACTATGGAGATGCTTTCAGACATGACATGGAAGAAGGTGGATGGGACTTATCAAAAGTGGATAAATCTCGTTTGAAAAATTCAAAAGCAACTTTGGTATTTGGTCAGATGAATGAGCCACCAGGTGCGAGAGCAAGGGTAGCACTTTCTGGATTGACGGTTGCAGAATACTTTAGAGATGGAGATGGAACAGCCAGCGGTGGTCGTGACATTCTTTTCTTTATCGACAACATCTTTCGTTTTACCCAAGCAGGATCAGAGGTATCAGCCCTTTTAGGACGTATGCCTTCTGCGGTAGGATACCAGCCAACATTGGCGACAGAGATGGGTTTGATGCAAGAGCGTATTACTTCTACAAAGCGTGGTTCGATTACGTCTGTACAGGCTGTTTACGTACCTGCGGATGATTTGACGGACCCTGCTCCTGCAACAACTTTCGCCCACTTGGATGCAACAACGGTATTGAATCGTAAGTTGTCTTCTTTGGGTATTTATCCTGCGGTAGATCCATTGGATTCGACTTCTCGTATCTTGACACCAGATGTATTGGGTGATGAACATTACAATACGGCTCAACGAGTAAAGCAAATCTTACAACGATACAAAGAGCTTCAAGACATCATTGCCATCTTAGGTATGGATGAATTGAGTGAGGAAGATAAATTGGTCGTAGGTCGTGCAAGAAAAGTACAACGTTTCTTATCTCAACCTTTCCACGTAGCCGAGATCTTTACAGGTATTCCTGGAGTTTTGGTTCCCATCGAAGAAACGATCAGAGGATTCAATATGATTATGGATGGTGAAGTAGATGAGTTCCCAGAATCGGCTTTCAACTTGAAAGGTACGATTGATGAGGCAATTGAGGCTGGTAAGAAAATCTTGTCAGAGGCGAAGTAATTAGTTGACAGTCGATGGTCCATAGTTCGGTTCAATTCGTGGTTTTTAAGTTTTAGGAGCGAAAGACTTTGGCTTCGTCGCATTAGAAAGTCCCGCTATCCGTTCTTATTCGTGCAGCTTAGTTTTAGGTAGCCAACGCTTCGACACGAATACCACTCCTATCGGGGCTAGATCGTGGAGGTCTCTACCTTGTAGCACCTGACTCATAAGTTTAAAAAATATTTAGATTCATGAAATTAGAAATATTAACACCTGATGCAGTCGTATTTGATGGAGATGTAGAAAGAGTCTCTTTTCCAGGTATTGGAGGAGGATTTGAAGTCTTGAAAGGACACGCACCTTTGATTTCTGCTTTGAAAGAAGGCAAAATCAAGGTAACTTCTGCCAGAGATGTAATTAGTTATACCGTTAAAGGGGGCTTTGTCGAAGTACTCAATAATAAGCTAACTGTTTTGGTAGAAGGTGCTACAAAGAATTGATTTAGCACTTAGTAATTCTAAAATATTAGGAATATTAATTAGGTAAGCAGCGAATACAATTGGTTGTATTGGCTGCTTTTTTTATGGGGTTTTCCCAAAATTGATCTGGTACTAAGAAGTACCAACCTTGCCCAAATAGCCCCGATAGAAGTGGTATTGCTGTATTGTGGGGTGGCGTGGATTGTGGCAAGGCAACAGCAATGAGAACGGATAGCGGGACTTTCTGTAGCGACGAAGTACCCAAAAAGTTCGCTCCAAAAACAAAACATACCCATCTATAACCGTACTATCTACCATTGACTATCGACCCTCGAATCAAATTGATTAAAAACAATTTGTTTCTAACGAAAAAGGTGAGTAATTTTATGAAATGGAAAATTATCAAGTATCAGCGAGAAAATACCGCCCGAGTCAGTTTGAAGAAGTAGTTGGACAAGCACATATCACAGCGACGTTAAAGAATGCATTAAGGAATCAACAGCTTGCCCAGTCTTTTTTATTTTGTGGTCCACGTGGAGTAGGCAAAACCACCTGCGCCCGTATTTTGGCAAAAGTCATCAATTGTGAAAATCCTACAAAGGATTATGCTGCTTGCAATGAATGTGCCGCTTGTCAAGCCTCGAATCAGTCTGTTTCTTTCAACATTTTTGAGTTAGATGCAGCGTCTAATAATAGTGTGGAAGACATCCGAAAATTGATTGAGCAAGTACGTTTTGCACCACAAACAGGCAAGTACAAAGTCTATATCATAGATGAGGTTCACATGTTGTCTTCGAGTGCCTTTAACGCCTTTTTGAAAACCTTAGAAGAACCGCCTTCGTATGTGATTTTCATTATGGCAACCACCGAAAAACATAAACTTTTGCCCACCATTTTATCCCGTTGCCAAATCTTTGATTTTCGACGAATTGGGGTGAATGATATAGCGAATCATCTAAAGACCATTTGTGAGAAAGAAGGCATTCAAGCCGAAGAAGAAGCCTTACATGTCATTGGTCAAAAAGCCGATGGAGCTTTGAGAGATGGATTATCTATCTTTGACCGAGTCGTCAGTTTTGCCAATAAAGATATTCGATATAGCGAAATTTTAAGCGTCCTCAATATACTAGATTATGACTATTATTTTAGCATAACCGATGCATTGTTGGCACAAGATGGAACCCAAGCGATGTTGTATTTGGAAGAAATCTTAGAAAAAGGCTTTGATGGAGGAGAATTATTAAATGGATTGGCGCAACATTTTAGAAATTTACTCTTTGCCAAAGATGCTCAAACGGCGGCTGTATTGGAAGTGAGCGAACAATTACAAGAACGATATGTTAAACAATCACAGCTTATTTCACCCAGCTTTTTATTAAGTGGACTCAATTTGACCAATGAGTATGCTTTAAACTATCGAGCGAGTCAAAATAAACGCTTACAAGTCGAATTGGCATTATTAAAAGTAGCCTATTTACAGTCTGCTTTGAATGTGGAAAAACTGGCTCAAGCTCCTGCTGCGCCATTGCCACAAAAAAAAAATCCAGTAACACCAGTGGCTAATATTCAAGAGCCACCACCACCCATTGTTGAACCCAAAGTTTCATATGCTACACCAAGCAATCCAAAACCTGTTGAACCTGTAGCCAAAGTGGTTAATCTGACTCCGACTGCGGAAAAAATGCCCAAAAAGGAGGAAAAAGAAAAGAAACCTGCCACTAAAAAAACAGGTTCAATTTCTCAAAAGTTGAAAGGACTTAAAAAAAGGAAAAAAGAAGAGAAAGAAACTAAGTTGGAGTCCATAGACAAGATTGCTCAACAAGAAGCCGAGAAGGCAGCGGCATTTAAAGAGAGAACGACTTTGACAGAATATGGAATGAGTAGTGAGGAAATCCAAAAACATTGGTCGATTTTCAAGGACTCCTTAGACAGTCCTCGTTTACAAGCAGCTTTTGCTTCAGCGATGCCGATTATCAAAGATGGAGTCATTTATGCAAAGGCGAATAGTCGAATTGATCAAATTACTATCCAACAAGAATGTCGAGATTTCGTAAAAAAACTGTCGGATGATTTGAACTTGAAAGAAGTTGAGGTGGAGATAGATGTGGATTTGGAAAAATCAGCCGAGATTTCAAAGGAAATTTTGACTACCGAAGATAAATTAAATGCATTGATAGAACAAAATCCAGCAATTGATGAATTTACCAAACGTTTGGTTTTGGCATTGAAATACTAGTGACTGGTGAAGAGTAAATTCTGTGTTTTTGATTATTTTTAAAACCGTTCCTGCTTAAAAACATTACATGATAGATACATTTATTACCAAAAAAGAGGTTGCTCAAAACTACCCATTTGAACGTTTTGAAGGAGACCCGATGAATACACAAATTTATACCCTAGACAATGGATTGAAAGTGTATTTGAGTGTGAACAAAGATGAACCTCGTATTTATACGTCTATTGCCTTTAAAGCAGGGTCGAAAAATGATCCACCTGAAACGACAGGTTTAGCCCATTATATGGAACATATGTTGTTCAAAGGAACGGCACATTTTGGCACACAAAACTGGGAAAAAGAATCAGAGCTTTTGACTCAAATAGCCGACTTATACGAAGCCCATCGACAAACGGATAGCGTAGAAAAAAAGTTGGAAATTTACAAAGAGATAGATCGACTTTCTTCGGAAGCCTCTCAACATGCGATTCCCAATGAGTACGATAAAATGGTCTCGTCTTTGGGAGCGAAAGGAACCAACGCTTACACTGCTAAAGAACGTACCGTTTATCTCAATGATATTCCTGCTAATGAATTAGAGCGTTGGTGTATTTTAGAATCTAATCGCTTTAATAGATTGGTGTTGCGTTTATTTCATACGGAGTTAGAGACGGTTTATGAAGAATTTAATCGAGCCTTAGACAATGATTATGTCAAATCTTGGCAGTCGATTTATGAAGGTCTGTATCCAACCCATCCTTATGGGATTCCGATTTTGGGTAAAGCAGAGCATTTGAAGAATCCTTCAATGTACAATATTTACAACTTCTTTAGCGACTACTATCGTCCCAACAATGGAGCAATTTGTTTATCAGGAGATTTTGATCCTAAAGAAGCGATTCAGTTGATAGATAAATACTTTGGAGCGTGGGAGCCAGTCAAAACACCGCCTTTTTCATTTACACCAGAAAAAGGGATTGAGTCGCCTATTGTGTTGGAAAATGTTGGAAGTCAGACAGAACATTTATACCTTGCCTTTCGATTCAATGGAGCGCATACCGATGACTTTATGATGATTCAATTGATTAGCAATTTGTTATTTAATGAAGTAGCTGGTTTGATTGATACTGATTTGCTTCAAAAGCAAAAAGTTTTGGATTCGGCTTCTTGGGCAACGGTTATGAAGGATTATAGCCAACATGTTTTGTTTGGCATTCCTAAAAGTGGTCAGACCTTAGAAGAAGTGAGAGACTTAGTACTGGCGCAGTTGGATAAAATCAAAAAGGGAGAGTTTGAAGAATGGTTGATTGAGGCAGTTATCAATCATTTGAAATATGATCGGACTCGTAAGATTCGCAAAAATCAACATCGTGCTCAATATATGGTGGAGATGTTTGCGTTGGATTTGAATTATGAAGAGGCACTCTTGTTTCTTGATAAAATGTCAAAGGTAACGAAAGAACAAGTGGTTGAATTTGCCAATCAACATTATGGGGATAATTATGTTTGTGTGTTTAAGCGACAAGGAGTCGATAATGATAAACCCAAAGTAGAAAAACCACCAATCACGTCTCTTGAAATCAATCGCAATACAGATTCTCTTTTTTATCAAGAATTTAAAAAGATCACTTCTAAATCCAGTGAACCCGTCTTTTTGGATTATAGCAAAATTGAGCAAGTTCAATTAAACAAAAATGATAGAGATATTAAACTCTCTTACATTCACAACAATTTAGACGATATTTTTGAGCTATACTACATCTTAGATATAGGCTATCAACACACCAAAGATTTAGATTTAGCACTCAAGTATTTTAGTTTTTTGGGAACCGAAAAATACAGTGCGGTTGATATTCAAAAGGAGATTTTTAGATACGGATTGGATTTCAAAACCTATACACGAGATAGAAAGGCGTATATTTATTTGAGTGGACTCAATAGTTCTTTGGTCGAAGGAATTGCTTTATTAGAGCATACATTGGCAAATATAATTGCAGACCAAGAGGCTTACGACGAAATGATTGAGGACATCATCAAGAAGCGTGCTGATCAAAAGCTGGCTAAAAATGAGATTCTTGATAAGGCATTATACAATTATGCAGTGTATGGTCCTCAATCTTACTACACCGACATTTATTCGGAAAAAGAATTGAGAGAAAAAGATCCCGAGAGCCTTTGTCAAGTTTTGCGTTCATTGGTGCAATATCCGATTCGTATGTTTTATTACGGTCCTCAATCAGCCGATGAAACCAAAAATATTTTAGAGGAAAAACATGCGTTTATCACACCCGTTCAACCGTATCCAGAACGAGTCGTTTATGAACAATTAGAGACGACTCAAAACAAGGTTTTCTTGGTGGATTATGAGCAAACGCAAGTAGAAATTATGCTGGTTGCCAGACGAGGTTTATACAATCCAAAACTACAAGCAGCCCGCACGATTTTCAATGAATACTTTGGAGCAGGATTGTCTTCCATTGTTTTCCAAGAAGTTCGAGAAGCCAAAGCGCTGGCTTATTCTGCTTATGCTTGGTACACTAATCCACGTTTCAAAGATGCAGCTCATTTTATCAATGCCTATATTGGTACACAGACGGACAAGTTGGGAGAAGCCATTGAAGTATTTTTGTATCTCATCAACAATATGCCTCACGCTACACATCAATTTGAATCGGCCAAACACGCAGCATTGAAGAAAATAGAGAGTGAACGTATTTTACGAGATTACATTTTTTGGGATTACGAAAACGCTAAAAATCGAGGATTAACCGAAGACATTCGCAAGTCGATGTACGAAGAAATTCAAAACATGACATTGGATGATCTTCAGACCTTTTTTGATGAAAATATCAAAGGCAGTACTTTCAATTTCTTAATTTTAGGAAAGTTAGAACGATTGGATTATTCGATTTTAGAAAAATTGGGAGAAGTGCAAGAACTAACTTTAGAACAGATTTTTAATTATTAAGAAAGTTAGATTAGGAGAGAACGAAAATTGCTTCGTCGTGTTGGGTCTCCCCGCTATCCGCTCTTATAAATGCAGCCAAGCTCTACCGCAAGTCTTTTCGACTTGTGGTCCCAAGCCATTGCATTTATACCGCTACTATCGGGTCTAGTTGGTTCAGTTTAGGTACTTCTTAGTGACTGAAAATGTGATGAAGGGACGAACTGTTCAGTTTTTACATGTTGGGACGGGAAAGGGACGTTTGTATTTTATTAAACGACAAATCAAATAATAAACCGAAAACGTACCATCGTTTCCAAAGTACAAACTGAACTGAAAATGTCCCATCGTCCCTTAATTAAAAAAACGTTGAGACCATTCAAAATAGCCCCGATAGCAGTGGTATCACCAAACTGTGTGGGCTAAAAGGTTCGGGTAGCTTGGTGATAAGAACGGATAGCGGGACATTCCAATACGACGAAGCAATGAACCTTTCGCTTCTAAAAAAATAAAAAATTACTTCATTCTTTAGGATGAAGATCAAGAAAAGAACCATATTCACAATTTACCATTCATAAAATAACCTCAAATTAAAATCACGTCAAAACTATGGCTGAAATAATAAGAATGCCCCGTATGAGCGATACCATGACAGAAGGTGTATTGGTCGCTTGGCACAAAAAAATAGGAGATGTTATCAAAGCAGGCGATTTGCTCGCAGAGGTTGAAACAGATAAAGCAACAATGGAGCTGGAAAGCTACCAAGAAGGGATTCTTTTACACTTAGGTGTCGAAGAAGGGACAGCAGTAGCCATTGATGCCATTATTGCCATTTTAGGCGAAAAAGGGGAAGACATCTCCGCCATTTTAGAAGAAGAAAAAAACAAAAAAACGGCTGCTCCAGTTGAAGAGCCACCTGCAGCAGATACACCTCCTGCTCCCCCCGTTAGCACTCCTCAACCAGTAGCACCGACTCCGCCACCGACTCCCGTTCCAGCAGCCATAACAACCGTAGCTGCTCCGCCAACCAATGGACGTATCAAAGCCTCACCTTTAGCCAAACGACTTGCCAAAGAAGCAGGTATAGATATTGCTATCGTATCAGGTACAGGAGAACATGGACGCATTGTCAAAAAGGATATTGAAGCCTATCTTAGCAACCGCACAACATCGACTAGTAGCACATCATCCACGACTGCACCCATTGTTTTTCCAACTGTAGTAGGAGAGGAGCAATACGAAGATCAGCCCCTTTCCCAAATGCGTAAAACCATCGCTCGTCGATTGGCGGAAAGTAAGTTTGGCGCACCGCATTTTTATCTAAGAATGGAAATCAATATGGATAGAACCATTGCAGCCCGTAAAAAGCTCAATGAAATATCTCCAGTTAAGATTTCTTTCAACGACATCATTATCAAAGCGGCTGCGATTGCTTTGCGTATGCATCCTGCCGTTAATGCTGCTTGGATGGGCGATAGCCTTCGTTTTAACAAGCATATCCATGTCGGAATGGCAGTAGCTGTTCCAGAAGGATTGCTCGTTCCTGTCATCCGTTTTGCCGACAACAAACCTTTGAGCCAAATCGCTATGGAGAGTAAAGAACTAGCTGGAAGGGCGAGAGAAAAGAAATTGAGCTTAGAAGAAATGAGTGGAGGCACTTTTGCGATTTCCAACTTGGGTATGATGGACATAGACGAATTTACCGCCATCATCAATCCGCCCAACTCTTGTATTATGGCGATTGGTAAAATTGCTAAGGTTCCTAGGGTAGATGAGAACGATGAAATCAAAGTAGCGAGTGTGATGAAGATTACGATGTCTTGTGATCATCGAGTGGTAGACGGAGCTGTTGGTGCGAGATTCTTACAGACCTTTAAGAGTTTGTTGGAAGAGCCGACTAGGATGTTGGTCTAATTGGTTATGGAATATTGCGCTTGCATTTTGGAAAAGTTGCATTGTATATATGAAGCAATGTTACAAATTCAATGAGCAAGCAAAACAAGGATGGTTTCAAGAATAAAGGCAACATCTATGATAAGATTTTTAAGGAGAATGCCGAGTCTATCTTTTTACCACTGGTAGAGATGCAATTAGGGATTCAGATAAAGTCGTTTATCATCCACAAAGAAAAGTATCAAAAGACCTTAGAACGAGAGATGGACTTCTTTTATGAAGTCGAAACCCAACGAGGTGAAACGTTTTTACTGCATCTAGAGTTTCAGACAGAACCAGAAGAAGATATGCTTTATCGCATCGGTGAATACCACAACTTTATGTTGAGAAGACGTAAAATGCCCATTCGCCATTTGGTGATTTTTCTGGGTAAAGGTGCGCCGAATATGGAAACCCAAGTTCCAGCCTCTCAAATTTACAAAGGTTTTGAAATTGTACAAGTTTACAATTTAGATACACAGACTTTATTAAGTTCTCAAATACCAGAGTTTGTCTTATTAGCGATCCTATCGAATTATCCCAAAAGGGATGCAGAAGCTATTTTGCGTTTGATAGTCAGACGACTTCGTGAAGTAAGCAGCTCCAAAAGTAGCCTCTCAAAATACCTGATCCAGTTGACAATCTTAGCAAGATTGCGTAAATTAGAAGAATTATCCATCAAAATAACAACAGAAATGCCTATAACTTATGACATAGAAAGTGATTATCTCTACAAATTAGGTATGCAAAAGGCTAGAGAAAAGGAGTTAGTAGAACGGAAAAAATTGATTGAACAAGCCAAACGAGAGCGAGAAAAATTGGAAGAACAAGCCAAGAGAGAACGAGAGCAAGCCATTGAGAAGTTGTTAGAGATAGGTATGAAACCCCAACAAATAACCCAAGTCTTGAATGTATCTCTTTATCTAGTCAGAAAGGTAAAGAAACGAATGGATCCCAATTCATCAAAATAACAACAGAAATGCCTATAACTTATGACATAGAAAGTGATTATCTCTACAAATTAGGTATGCAAAAGGCCAGAGAAAAGGAATTAGTAGAACGGCAAAGATTGATTGAACAAGAACGAGAACAAGCCAAGAGAGAACGAGAAAAATTGGAAGAACAAGCCAAGAGAGAACGAGAAAATACCAAGAGAGAACGAGAGCAAGCTATTGAAAATCTATTAAAAATGGACATTAAACCTCAACAGATAGTCCAAGCTATGAATGTGTCTATGTATCTAGTTAAGAAGGTAAAGAAACGAATGGAATCATAAAATCCAATAAACAAAAAACTCATCCTCCGCAAACTTAATTGCAGACGATGAGTTTTTCTTTTCATCCATCTAATGCCAAATAGTTGACATCGGTAGAGACTCAATTGATTTCTAGATGCAATCCCATAATGCTGAAATACGGAATAGTTAAGCCTTCATCCAAAAGTAAACCCGTATGGTTTTTACCTGTAATCGGACTGCTTATCTTCCAGACTCCTTCACTCGTTTTAAATACAATATGTACTTTATGTTGTTGCTCATTACTTTGTAAAAAGGACTTAATAAACAACAAAACTTCTACAATATTGGTGAGTTGAGAAGATTCTGCTTCCACAAAATGACATTGTTTTATGCTTTCCAGATTGACTGGAACCGGGATTACATCCTCATGTTGATTCATTAAAAGCATAAAAATGTTTTAACTTTATTATTAATAAAATTATATAATCAAAGAATATGCCAAATCTGAAAACATTGGTGTTAGGAGCAAGTCCCAATCCTGCTCGTTATGCCTATACAGCGACACAACGACTTGATAATGAAGGATATGAAGTAATTCCACTGGGAATAAAAGAAGGGAAAATAGGAGAAATCAATATTGAGCTAGAATCTATTGTATGGGAAAATATACATACAATTACGATTTATTTAAGTGCAGAAAGACAAAAAAGTTACTATGACTACATGCTATCCTTGAAGCCTCAACGCCTTATTTTTAATCCTGGTGCTGAAAATCCAGAACTGGCAGCCCTTGCTCAAGCACAAGGGATAGAGACCATAGAAGCCTGTACATTAGTGATGCTTTCAATCGGAAATTATGAAGTGATGGAGAAGGAATGAGAACTTCAACTAGGCTTCCTCGACAGGCTTTAAAAAACGCACTTGGTCACCTTTACGAAAGGCTACAATTGCCCATATAAGGACGGCAGCCATCAAGCTAGCCCCCATAAACATCAAGCCTGTATTCATATACACAAAGGCTTTTTTCATAAAAGGACCTTGTTCTCCTAGTTGTAGCCATCCATGACGATTGATATCTACCACAAAACGTACCCAAAATCTAAAAAAAGTAAAGCCTAACATAAGCATAATCCCCAAGATAAGCGCAATCAATCGCCTTCTAAGCGGTATCGGTGTTGCCAATATAAGCGACATCACCAGCATCAAAGGAATCCAGCCAAATTGCCACGTATCTATATAAAACTGGGCGTGATTGACTTTAATTTCAGTAGCTTTTGCCAATTTTGCTCGTCTTGTTGCCTCCTCAATCTGCGCCTTACTTAAAATTTGTACCATGAGACCATCATCATAGTCCTTGAATGGATGTTTAAAGAGTGGGTTGGTTTGAGATTTAAATTTGACGAACTTCACTTGTGCTTTATCCCGATAATCACCGTACACTGTATTTCCTACCTTTATAAACTGTTTATTGTACCATTTATCCAATTCTAAGGCAGGTACAATAAAATTGAGGGCGGCAAAAATAAATCCGAATAAGACGACAAATAAAAGAACTTTTTTAAAATCAAGCATTTTTCATAATTGTTTTATTGAGTCATAAGTTTGCTGGTGACAAGTGACTTTTTATGTTTTGGGACGATGGGACGACTCTTCATTTCCTGTCTTTTTAGGGACGATGGGACGTTTCTATTTAATGCTTGAAAAATCCTATCATTCTATTTTATTTTTGGGCTAGGAGCGAAGGTTTGAGAGCTTCGTCGTCTTGGAAGGTCCCGCTATCCGTTCTTATTGCTGTTCTCGCCTTACTCAATCAAATAGTGACTCGAAGTCATCATTCGAATTAGCCCCACTTCACAGCAATACCACTACTATCGGGGCTATTTTTGCAAGGTCTCAACGTTTTTTTTAATTAAGGGACGATGGGACGTTTTCGGTTTATTGGGTTTGTCGTTTAATAAAATACAAACACCCCTTTCACGTCCCAACATGTAAAAACGGAACAGTTCGTCCTTTCGTCCCATTTTCAGTCACTAAGAAGTACTTCCCTCAACCAACTAGACCTGATAGTAGTGGTATGCTAAACTTAGCAAGGCTAGAAGGTTTTGAGAGGCTTTTAGCATAAGAACGGATAGCAGGGAGACCCATTGCGACGAAGCAAAATCTGTTCTCTCCTAATAAAAAGGCTTAAAACAAAGAAATCCTGGGTCGTACTATATAGAGACTTTCGCTTTTTGACTGGGACGAATCCGACTAATCCAGAAAGCCCAAGTAAGTATGGCGACTAGGATAAATATAATTTGCCATAAGTTTTGATGAAAAAACTCAAAATATTGAGGCATATAGATTCCTGTTAGCCAAAGGTGCATCACTCGTAAGATATTGACTCCAAATAAAAAGGCTAAACCATAAATTAAGCCTCTGATCTTATGTCCCCAACTAGCCGTATAAGCCAGTACACCCGACACAAACATCGCCATCGCTTCAATACCATCACAGCCTGTTTTGACATTAACCGTCATTTGGGGTGAAGTCAATTGAGAACCTTCGGTCGTGGTACCATAGCCAAAAATATTCAGTCCTAAACTGGCTAGCTTGGCATCAAATTTAGCAACAGAGGCGACCACTACTTCTTGGAAGAAATCTTGACTCCACAATAACAAGTAGAAAATAGCCATAAATAGGATGAAGAGGAGGATAAAACGCAATACAGGTGAACGATCATACCACAGCTTTTTGATACCTGTGTATTCAGAACCAATGCTAGCGGCTCCTCCTTGATTATTGGATAAGTTTTCTTTGTTTGACATTGTATTAAAGATAAATAAAAACTTCTGCTTTTGACAAAGTTACATAGACTTTTTCACAATTATCTAGCCAAAATACGCATTTTTACAAAATGTCAATAAAATGATATAAAAAAGAATGGAATAAAATGATATACTAAAAAAACCGATCCTTACAATGTAAGGATCGGTTTACAATATCTTTAAAAGTAAAAATAATCTACTTGATTATTTTTCTTTATTTGTTTCCAATAAGTACAATAAGTGTGCTAAGTAAGCAAATACTGGACCAGAGATAGCCACACCGATAAGGTCTGACATAAAGATTGCTCCATAGATAGCGAAGCATCCAGCAAATCCACCAGCAGCCAATAAGCCTGTTAACATCAATGCTCTACGATACACTTTGTTATCAAATGGCATTGCAAATGAGTGACTACCAAATGAAATGGTACGAGAACCACCACTTGTAGAACCAGCAACGGCTGTCATCATAATCGAACCATAAGACATTAATAATAATGCTAAGGTAATGAGTCCCCATTCGGAGAGTGTCGGGATGTCGTTGGCACTGACCATAGAACAAGCTGCTGGAGGCGTAACCGTTACAGTCTGTACACAAGTCGGATCTACAGAATCTACGATGTCAAATGTTACAGGACCATCAGTAATCAAGAAAGGACCAAAATCTACTTGAGTACCATAGTCTCTATCTCCAGAAGGGCTTGCTGCCGGTGCATCGTTTGGAACCAAAGCCGTATTCGTTGAATTTTGGATGGTATAAGAACAGCCACTAGCCGAAGTTGGATTGATAGAGAAAGTGAAAGTATCATCTGCATCTTGGCTATTGTCTTCGGCTGTTGTTCCTACATTATCACAAGCACTTACTACTAAACCATCAGAGTCGATCGCACAAGGAGCAGGACAAGCACCTGCATTGATAGGCGCATCAGGACATGCATTGAAGCCCGTATTAACCACCGTAGTCGTGTTGGTAGTAGGGTCTATGCTCACTTCGATCCAACCATAATGGGTATCTCCTGCACCAGAGGTAAATTGTACACCGATATATTCGTTGGTTGCAACAGGAAGACCACCAGAGGTCACATTAGCAAAAGGACCACCTTGGAAAGTATAGGGTCGTGCTGTATCTAAAAACAAACCAGTAGTTCCAAAACTGGTAGCTAGAGGACCTCCAAATCCTATAGTAGGAAAAGAGTAATAAGTCAATACTCCTTTGCTTAAATAAGCATAATAAGAATTGACATTTAGTTGATTAGAGCCTATTGCTGGAGCAGAAGAAATAGTTGCTCCACTTGCTACTGGACTGGTGATAATACCATTACCATAAGCATTGACATAAGCTGAGTTTTGAGCAAAAAAGAAAGAAGTGGCACTATAACCAAACAAGTAGTAATTGTAAGTAATTCCTGTTGCAACCACATAAGGATAAGGACCTAAAACTAACGCACTACCAGGATTAGGTCCAAAATAGCCAGTAGAAGGAGTACGGAAATTGTAAGAACCCACTAGGAAGTCAATAGTTCCATCTCCGTCAAAATCTATTTGTGTTACCGTACCACCAGGAAAAAGACCAGGTTGACCTGGAGTAGCGGTTGTAGCAGCGCATTGAGCATTGGCATCAGGTGTAAAAGCTACAAAAGCAGCCGCCATTGCTGAATAAGAAGCAATTTTGTGAGCTAGACCTTGAGAGTCTAGGTTATTAATATATTTTTTTATTTTTTTCATTGATTTTGATTTGAAATGATCAAGTTGTTAAAAATATAGTGAAAAAAAAGGAAGTATTTTATTTATGTTGCACAGGCTTTTGCATTTTAGCACGTAAGTTCAAGTTTTGGCGAGTAGCAACAGACTTTTTAGTTCTTTGAGCCATTTTTTGTTGAGCCGCTTTTCTCTGTTGTGGAGTAAGTTTTTGAGCTGCTTGAATTTTTGCCTTATCAAATTGGATATTGAGTTTTTCTTTGTCAAGGGTAGGTTTTTCTGCTTTGACACTCTTCTTGGTGACTTTTTTATTGAGTGTTTGAGCAGACACATTACTACTGACCAAAAAACAAACAAAGGCAAGCAAAATGGGTAGGAAAATTTTTATTTTTTTCATAATAAACTGATTTTTAAGTAAAAATAATTTTGTTTAATAATTTGCATTTAATTGTAATATTTGAAATAATCTTTACTAAAAGTGTTAAAAAAATATACTACAACGTTTAAAGATAGAAAAAAAATGAAAAATCATAACTTTTACCCAACATACTTTGGCGATACAAAAAACGTCTGGTTCATATTTGAACCCCCAAGATATTGCAAAAGAACTCTAATAAAAGATATATAGATACGTAAGGGAATAAAAAAACCGATTCCCACTTAGTGAGAATCGGTTTATATTTTCTAAAAAGCTACTCTAAAAACTGAGTAACATTTCAAATCAAATCCGTTTATTTATGACTTGTTCTTATTTGTTTCCAATAAGTACAATAAGTGTGCTAAGTAAGCAAATACTGGACCAGAGATAGCCACACCGATAAGGTCTGACATAAAGATAGCTCCATAAATAGCGAAGCATCCAGCAAATCCACCAGCAGCCAAGAGACCCGTTAACATTAAAGCTCTACGATATACTTTGTTGTCAAATGGCATCGCAAATGAGTGACCACCAAATGAAACCGTACGAGAACCACCACTTGTTGAACCAGAGACAGCCGTCATCATTACAGAACCGTAAGACATTAATAACAATGCTAAGGTAATCAATCCCCATTCAGAAAGAGTTGGGATGTCCGTTGAAGGAGGAGGAGTGGTTGCACAACCTGCACCCGCATTAGGATCAGCAGCACCCACGCCAATACAAGGATCAGCAGCATTAGCAGCAGCCGTTTCAACAGAGCAAGAGTTAAAACCTGATGCAGCAACACAAACCGAACCATCAGCATTAGGAGTAATTTCTACCCAACCATTATAAGTTGTTCCACCTTGTGCATCAGCAGCACCTTGGAACTGAACAGCTAAGAACGTATTACCTGGTACATTGGCTATAGAACCCATAGTGGTTCCTGCATTGGCTAAAGCAGTTCCTCCAGTATTGGCTACTTGATAACCACCTCCTAGGTAACCAGCAGCATAACCCGCAAAGAAAGTAGCAGCACCAGGACTGTTAAAGCATTGGTAAACACCAGGACTACCTGCTGTTGCTGCGGCTGCACCATCAAAATATACTGTATAGGTTACATCTGTTCTGTAGTAAGAGTTAAATGCATAAGAGAAACTCTGTACATACGTTCCACCTGCATTCAAGAAAGCGGGACCTGCATTAGAATCAAAGATAGCACAGTTAGAAGTTCCTGCTGTTAGACCCACAATATTGTTACCACCAGCACTAGCACTTACATAAAAAGGATTAATGGTGTAATTTGAGTAAGCAAAACCACTAGAAGCCATAAAGGTGGCTGTTTGTGTGGCAATAAAGTAAAATCTACCAGAAGTCGCAATCGTGGCTGTACAAGCTCCACCACCAGCACTATATAAGCCTGTAACAGGAGCACCAACAGGTAGAATGGTCTGTGTTGACAAGATAAAAGGAGTTGCTACAGGGTTGTAGTTAAATCCTGTGGCAGTTGAGAAAGGTGCAATACTCGTACCACCCATAATAGGCGCACCAACAGAAGTAGTTAAAGTAACATCATCTGTACCATCACCGTCAATATCAATACCTACTGCTCCATCTCCTGGATTAATACAAGTTTGTGCTGACATTTGAGGGCCAGCAACCAATAAAGCACCTGCTATTGCACTATAAGAAGCAACTTTATTTAATAGAGAACTAGAATCGTTCTCTCCAAAGTATTTTTTTATTTTTTTCATATCAATAGTTATTTTGGATTATTTTGCTTTTTTTAATTGAACCTTAGTTGCTTTACCTTTTACTGCTTGAACTTTACCTTTCATAGCATTAGGAGCTTGGTTTCTTTCTGCTTTTTTCTTAGCAACAAAAGCACTTTTAGAAGTTTTTTGTAGCTTTTTGACATCAAACTTTGTCGTTTTCACAGATTTCATATCTGAAGTCTTTGCCTTTTTTAAAGCAGTTTTACCTTCAAAAGACTTTGCTTTTGCTGCTCTGTTGGCTTTAATTGTTGCCTTTTTTTGAGCAGCCTCTTTTTTCACTTGTTCCAATTTCACCTGATCTACCTTTTTGGCACTTTGAGCATTGGCATCAACGCTCAAAAAGCAGAACATGGCAAAAACCAGTGAGAACACAATTGACATTTTTTTCATAATAAAAAGATTTGTTGTGTAAAATTATTTTTATTAAAAATTTATAAGTGTTATGATTTAATTTTGCCTTTTATCAGGTAAAGGTATGAAATGAATACTTATTTACAAAATAAAATGTTTTTTTTTGTTAAAAAATATAGATTTTATGTAAGAACACATTAGTGAGATAGATGTGAATCACATCATCACTTGGTTGTTGAAAAATCAATCACTGTTTTATTTGTTGTTTTTTTATGGATTTAGGAGCGAAGGTTTTAGTACTTCGTCGTAATGGCAAGTCCCGCTATCCGTTCTTATGCCTGCTCCAAATAGGACATTTTTTCAAAAAATGTCCTATTTTCGCATTCATACCACTACTATCGGGGCTAGTTCGTTGAGGTAAGGATTGCTTAGTGCCAGTTTTTTGAACAGAATTTTTTGTGGAATTTTTAAGAATATACAGAATTTTTACATATCACAGAACCAATCATAGAATGGTATCAACTATTTTAGTCGTCTAACAATTTATAAAAATTTTGCCCATTCCAAAAAATAGGACAGAATTTTCGTAGAATTTAAAGAAAGTTCAGAATTTAATGGATTGTTTAGCGACTTAGAATCGTGTCTAGCAAGAAAGTCTAGAATGTATGGACTATTTAAGTCGTCTAACAATCTATAAAAATTCTGCTCATTCCAAAAATTCCGTTAAAATTCGAGTTTGGACAGGGAGGGATAAAAAAAGCCCTTGATTTTCCTAAGAAAATCAAGGGCTTTTGTCTATTCTTCAAGAAGATAGACCATCTTCTATTGTTTCATTACTTTTTATTCTTCTCTAAGATATAGAGTAAGTGTATTAAGTAAGCAAAGACTGGACCAGCGATAGTCACACCAATTAAGTCAGAGCCAAAGATTTCGCTATACAAAGCAAAACAAATAGCAAAGCCAATCAATGCGATAAACATCGTCAAGTACATCGCTTTACGGAAGATAACTGCGTTAAATGGTAAGCTAAAGTTACTACCTGTTGGTAACGGAATATTACGAGTACCAACACCAGCTAAAGAAACTTGTTTAGCAGCGATAGTCACCGAACCAAACGCCATCAACAACAAGGCTAAAGTCATTAATCCCCATTCAGAAAGAGTAGGAATCACACAAGGTGTACATCCACCACCATTCACGATTAAACTTCCCGCTGCTACGCCTGCCATCACACTACTTGCATCTAAAGTATAAGCATCACCTGCTGCAAAATAAGCAACAATTGTATAAGTTCCATCCATATTATCTGTTATCATTGGAGGAGCGGCTACACCTGCTGCATCATAAGTCGCAACACCACCAAAATCTAATACCCAATCAGATGCTCCAGCAGGGGCTGTAATGGTGATTTCCTCATAAAAGAAATCAAAATCACCCTCCAAACCTGTTGCACCAGGACCTACATTATTGGGACTTGTACAATTACAAGGATCAGTAACTGCAATATCGACACAAGCCTCTATAGTCACACAATAGGGAGCGTTCGACTTATCTGCACAGAAATCCAAACCATTAGCAGCTAAATCAATACTTTGATCTCCAATTAAACCTGTTGGGTCTGGAATCGTGATAATCTGATTGTCCAAGAAGTTACAAATTTGAGTTTCATTAAAGCCAAAGAATTGGTTTAATAAATCCAAGAAAGGAGCTAACTCAGCAGGAGTTACACCAGGACAATAGCCCACATCTCCTAAACAAGGTCCCACAACAGGAACACACAAAGTATTACAAAGTAAGTTATCTAAGAAGCCTGTCACATCATCTAATAAGGCTTGCGTATAAGCTAATTGATAAACACAGGCTACCGTTCCAACAGGCGCACCAGAAAGGTCTATCATCGCAGCACTAGTAGCAACACCCAGAATTTCTCCTGTTGCTTGGTCAACAGCCACATAGTTAACATTTACCGCATCAAAATTGCCAGCACCATCGTCATATCCACCACTAGCTGCTCCGAATTTAGTTGAAAGATCAAATGCTCCTGCGTCTGACAAACATACTGTTTCAGGAGTAAGAATGGGTTCTCCAGCCAAAGCCGTACAACCTGCCATTGGCGCACAACTAATCACTTCAATGGGACCACTCGCAACCTCTGCACAATCAGCAGCTACCGTCAAAGCATCCAAATCAGCTTGGTTGGTTACAGTAATAGGATTGGCAGGGTCATAGTTGACAGCATATACCGTATAATTTCCAATAGCAGGAGTGGTAAATTGGGCATTGGTGGAAGGACCACCTACAATAGCACCTGTTGCATCTACTAAGTAATATTCTTGCGTATAGTTTACATTAAAAGTACCTGGTACTGCTTGAACAACGGCTATAGTTGCATTGGTATCACAGAAAGAATCATCTGTAAATAAAGCCACATCACAAACATCTACTGAATAAGGACCCGCTGCTTCAATACATACATCTGCTGTCCCCAATAAAGTCATAACATCTGCCACCGTTGTTAATCCTGTTGGATCACTCGGTACCGCAGCTGTAGGATCATAGTTAAATGCCCATAAATCATACGTACCAGGAGGTACTGCTCCAAAATTACCAGCAGGATCAAAGGCTACAATGTTACCTGCTGCATCACTTATAGCGTAAGTTTGTAGATAAGGAGCCACCGCATTAAAATCAATACCTGACACCGTTACTTGGTCACTTAAATAGGTACAAGGACCCAAAAGGCCGGGGTTTGCCGCAGTTGCTGGACCTTGACCAAAGGCTGCAACATTCATAATAAGCATGGCGATAAGTGAAAAAATCCCTGACCTTACTATTTTATCTTTAAAAATCATTTTTTAAATTTTAAATTTTAAATAATATAAGGTTATAAGGATTAGTCACGACCTGGGAAAGTTCCTACATCGGCATCACAAGCAGGAGCTGGTGTACAGTTGGCATTGTTATCAGCACCCTGAGCATCCCCAGCAGTACCTGCTGCAATACATTCTGTTCCTGCTGCTGCACCTGCCGCTGCTACTTCTTCTACAGAACAGGCATTCCATCCTGTCGCATCTACACAAATTTGACCTCCTTGATAGGATAACTGTACCCACCCAAAGTGTGTACCTCCATCAATAGTAGAAGGAAACTCTACTCCAATAAAGGGAATATTCCCACTTCCTGACATACTAGTATTAGTTGCTAAATTAATAGGAATGACCGTAGAAATACTATTCATAACTGTAAAAGTCTGAAAAGTAAACATTGTGTAACTAGCTCCAAAGGTAGAGATACAACCATTAGGATTCGATACGTTTACACTATCTGATGCAGAATATAGATAAAAGTACTGAAAAGTACTTTGCATACCTGTGATCATTTGTACCGTGTTGAGGCTGTAGGTTGACCCAATAGCTACGGGAGCTGCTGCTGTAGTTCCAGCAGCAGTAATGCCTGTACATACAGAAGAGCCTGCTGACAAACCTACAATTTGGTTGGCACCTGCTGTAAGGGCAGCAGTATTGATAAATCCTGTAATAGTTGTAACTGTGTTTAAAGAAATATAATTGACATATACTCCAAATGTAAAACGTGGATTAAACGAGAAGGAAGACAATGCCATAACTGTACAAGAGTCGACAGGTCCGACATATAGTGGGCTATAAAAGGCAACATTAGGAGCATTAGTACTCATACTTACAGGACCAGGAACCATAGCACCTTGATAGAGGAAATACATACTAGAAGTTCCTGTTACAAAGTTCACGGGGTTTTGGTTGTCAGAAATAGTGACATCAGGTGTACCATCTCCATCAATATCTACCGGTAAAGAGCCACCAGCAGGAACACATTGAGCATGCATATCTGGAGAGAACGCCAGAACAGAAGCTGTCAAAGCTGAATAGGAGAGCAAACGACTGCCCAATTTTTCTGTATCTAAGTTATTAAAGTATTTTTTTATTTTTTGCATTTCAAACGAATTTAAGTTTTTTTCAAATGGTTATTTTTTGTGAGTAGGCAAGGTTTTGATATTTCTATCTTTGAGATATTTTTGACTTGGCTTTACAGTATCTTGCTTTCTTTTTTGAACCATTTTAGCCTTTACTTGGTTTGCGTTGATTTTTTTAGCATTTTTGAGTTGGTGTGTTGCCTTTCCTGCTTTTCTAGTTTTCAAGGCAGCATTTTCTTTTTTTTCTACTTTTTGCTTATTGGCTTTCACCCCTGCTTTTTGAGCCACTTGGACTTTCTTTGCAGCTATCTGGTTTTGATATTTAGCTTTGACTGCATTCTGTGCTGTCAAGTCTCCACTAAAGAAAACCATCAAACAAAGGGTTGCAATAGAAGCAACCATCATTTTCATTTTTTTCATAATAAAGGATTTAAAAAATTTTTGATTTAAAAATTATTTTTAAAATTTATAAGAGTATTTTTGTAAGTTTTGAAATGAGTTCTTTTTTTATGATAAAAACTTGCACACATTTGCATCAAAAACGTTTTATTTTTGTAT
>JAHDBB010000314.1 GCA_020630635.1 Chitinophagales bacterium | reverse complement strand
TGTCATTTTTAAGTTTTTGGTGAATATACCTTTTTATTCTGGAATAGGAATAGTAGTGGTATTCGTGTGAAGCGTTGGCTTCCTAAAACGTTGGCAACACGAATGAGAACGGATAGCAGGACTTTCCAATACGACGAAGCAAAGAACCTTTCGCTCCAAAAAGAAAAAAAATCCAACTTGTAAAGAAAAGAATCGTCTGTAAAGAGTAGCAGGTCACTTGTAAAGAAAAGAACCATCTTTAAAGAAGATGCAAAGAAGAGCAACCACTTGTAAAGAAGATGCAAAGAAGAGTAACCACTTGTAAAGAAAATTCACGAATTTTCTCTTCCCCCTCCCCACAAAAAAATAGAACACAGTCATACAAAAAGAAAAAGCACGAAAGCCACTAGTCACCTAAAAAAACATGGACAGCTAAAACGATCATATTTATTTTTTTAAATTCAAAATATTAAAAAACGTCTTTTATTTTATATAATAAAAAATAACCCCTACCTTTGCACGCTGTTAAATAAAATGGAAAAAACGCTAAAAATTTGTGATGAAATTGTAACAATTGAATTAAAAATACTTAAAATATAATAGAAGCAATTAAACCTTCTTTGATAACCAATGTCAAACCCCACTGGGAATGCTTTTGTCAAAAAAAAACGTAAAGTATTTTTAATTATAAAAAAATAACTGGGATGAAGTAATTAACAACATCTTTACCAAAGTCTATGCCAAAAAAGGTGACTTTTTGGATACTTCCCATTCTAAACCATTGTTAAAGCAACTTCACAAAAGCCTGCTTTCCTACAATACCAACCTAAGCATTTATAGTTCTTAGTTTTTGTTTTGATGAAATCAAACACAGATTTTTATCTGTATTACTTTATATATACACAAATGTATTTCTGCTAACAATAATACTTAGAAAGAACATGAAAAAAATATTTTTATTCATTATTTTTTTATTGTCCAGTCTTGCAGTTCAGGCACAATACCCCGCAGTTGTTTACAACTTTGAAGATAACAACTTCAATCAAGGCGGGTTACTTCCTTCGGAAACCTACTTCAATGTTACAGGTAACTTACCAACTGATATTGGTAAAGTAGAGGTGCTGATTTTTAAAGCTGGAAAAAACAACGCAGTATATTCAACTGAATGGATTGCTGGAATGGGAAGCCAGGCAAACTCCTTCTCTGTACCGGTTAAGTACAAATTAAGAAGCAACTCTTTGTACGATGTCGTGTTAAACTTTCACCGTTTAACTAGCAAACAAGATAAAAAAAGAATCAAAGAACAGTTATACACTGCTTTAGATGGTTATGTAGATGGTATTGTTTCCTTGGGTTCTCGAAAAGTAGAGTTCAAAAAGAATACCAACACGATTATGGATGAACTTTATCAGATAGTAAAACAGTCATTGGTTTATTACCAGCCTGTTACCCAGTTTGAATTTCCTGGATACTCTGATATTGTTCGTTATAAGATTGACCAAATCAATGCGGCTAAAATGAAAGCTGCAAAGATTAGTGTGGTAAAAGCAAGAAAAGAAAAAGGAGCAGATGCTCGTCGCAAATATGTTGATAAATTATTGGGCGAGTTAAAAACCTTACTCCACAACGAAAGCTCACCTTACGTCAACCAAGATGCTCACGTCTTAGGACTTCAAAGAACAATCAAAGATGCGGAAACAGAAAAAATCACTAACCAACTTACTTTAAAAGCAGGTTATGGATTGGTTTATATGGGAGAGTTAAGTGAAAAAGATTATGATAGAGGTATGTATGCTGGAATCGTTTTGCCTTGGGGCAAACCAGCCTTCGCACCAAAGTTTGTTCAAAATGGTTCTTTCAATATAGGTGTTTTTGTTAACAACTTTGAAGGCAACAATGGAAACATCCTTTCTGGTCCTATTGTCGGTCGTCCACTTTATGCAGGTTTAGGATACAAACTTATCCAATTTGTAAAGTTAGATGTCGGAGCCGTCTTCATGGAAGAGACATCAACTGCTGGATTTGATCTTTCTGTTAATAATGTAAAAGTGCGTCCTTTTGTTGGATTAAGCGCACAGATCAAATTTTCAGCGAAGATAGACTAAGGATAACATAGGACGACAATATTTTTTGTCACCTAATTTCAATCCTTTGTCTTTATTTATAGACAAAAACATTTTCTAAATAAAAAACTATTTCATCCAATGAAATTTTTGATAAAATCAACGGCTCTTTTATTAACCATCTTATGTTTAGGCAATTCTCCAATATTTGCTCAAAACGGTGGTTGGAGCATAGGAGTTGGTACAGGCTATATGAATTATTATGGTGACCTGACTCCTGTTTTGGGTGATGCTTTCAAAGGGCATTACAAAATAGAACCCAATGACCGAGAATTTGCTTTGGGACTATTTTTAGAAAAACGTACTTCTAATGGCAATGCTATTGTTATCAACGCTAACAGAGGAAGCATTTTTGCCAATGATCTGACAGCAGTAGATAGTACTTACCGAGCAAGATCTTTAAACTTCTATACCAAAGTTCGAGACCTTAGTGCTACTTATGTATTCCGTTCTGATAGCAAAGGTTTATTAGGAAACAGAGCTTTTATTGCACCTTACTTATTTGCAGGTATTGGTGTGACACACTTTGAGGTGTTTGGAGATTTAAAAGATGGAGATGGAAATTTCTATACTCATCCAAAGGGAGTAGAGCAAGATGGAATCTATGAAACCAATCTTACTGCTTTACAAGTAGAGAAAGATTATCAACAAGTAATTGCACATATTCCAATTGGAGTTGGTTTGAAATTAAGTACAGGTAGAAACTGGAGCTTAAATGTTCAGACAGACATTAAGTACATGCTTACTGATTACTTAGATGATGTAGCTGGAGCACCAAGAGATCAATTTGATAACCAAGCTCAAGCGTACGCATCCAATCCTAATACTTCTTATAGTGCTGCTACTAGAGGTAAAGCAGATGGTATCACTAATGATATCTATGCTTTCACAAGTGTTTCTTTACGTTATGCTTTTGGAGGAAAAGAAAAGAAAAGCGTCTTCATTCCACCTATCTTCCCACCTTCTCAAAATGATTTGACTTTTGAAGAAGAAACAATGGAAGAGGAAACAGAAATGATGGAAGACAAGATGGAAGACGAAGGTAAGTCTTCTAGAAAAGATAAAAGAAAGGCTAAAAAAGGTGATGATGAAACAGAAGTAGAAGATGCATCTGAAGAGACTGGTGAGTCTGAAGAAACAGAAGAAGAAAGCATGTCTAAAGATGATGTGGCTGAAATGGTAGAGGCGATGATGGCTGAGAAAGAAGAGGAAAGACAAGCTCAAATGGAAGAGGAAGAAGAAATGGAAGAAGAGAGAGAAATGAGAGTAGAGAAAGAGATTGAAATGGAAATGCCACAACAATCTGGTCCTGCTTATGGTTCTAAGTATGATCCTACTGTTGAAATGTATAAGTTAGAAGTTGATAGATTACGTGCTGCTAACTCTGATTTGAAAGTAGAACAAAGAATGAAAGATTTGGAAAACCAAATTGCAGAGTTAAAAGATATGTTAGGTGGAGGTAATAACCAAAATCGTTCTTACAATCAAGGTAGTGGTTATGAAAGAGGCGAAAGAGATGGATCTGAGAGAGGCTATGAATCAGAAGAGCGATACTACAAGAATGATGAGCGTTACGAAGAGGAAGAAGAAGGTAAAAAAAAGGGAAAGAAGGGAAAAAAAAAAGACGAAAAAAAAGAGGGAAAGAAGAGTAAAAGAGACGACGACAACGAAACCTTCGATGTAACAGATGATGACAACGAAACTTTCGATGTGACAGATGATGAGGAAGACGGAGATTATAGCGTAACGCAAGATATGGAAGACATGAAAGGTAAGAAGGCAGATGACGATGATGATGACGAAGAAGAAGAAAAGAAAGGATTGAAAAAAATCTTTTCTAAAAAAGACAAAGATGATGACGAAGCTGACAAAAAAGAAAAAAGAAGTATTATGGATAGAATCACTGGAAAGAATAAAGACAACGAGGAAGAGGAAGAAGATGATTCTATTAGTGTAGATACTTATGAGTTCAAATTTGTAGGGGAGTCTATCGAAGTCAATAGAGCTTTAAAAACACGATTGAAAAAAATCGCTAAAAGTGCTAAAAAGTCGGATGCTAACATCATTTTCAAAGCATTGACCACCAAACAAAATGAATCCAAAACCAATACAATGGTTATTAAGTTAGCTCAAATCTTAGCAGATGATTACGGAGTAGATGCGAGCAAATTTACTTACCAAATCAAAACTTCTAAAATGGCTCCACGAAGCAAAGATGATAGCCAAGTGGTAACCATCCAAGTAATAAAATAAACAAAACAATTAAAATAATTAAACTCAATTCAATGATGAACAAGTTTTTATATCGTATAAACGCATTTTTGATTTGCGTTGTATTCTTATTTGCTGCTTGTGAGACTACTGACCCTACTTCTACCGGAGACGATGATGAAGTAACAAAATGTGGTGATGTATCTCAATCAACTAAAGACTTTTATGAAGACGATGCAGTTCGTTTAGCTATCCAATTTTCTAATGCCTCTGGAGACGAATCTATCATTGTGCCTCCTGCATTGATCGAAAGAATGTCGGATGTATTGACAGCCGTTCACAGTAGCGAATACGCTGCAAGAGATTCTGTCGTCGATGTATATGATGTTCACATTTTCCCTAGCTATCCTTTAGATGTTGTTTCTGTTGAAGTATCATCTGATAGTACCGCTTATCCTTGGGTAGGAAGCTGG
The DNA here is from genome assembly GCA_020630635.1 of Chitinophagales bacterium. Taxonomy (GTDB): domain Bacteria; phylum Bacteroidota; class Bacteroidia; order Chitinophagales; family UBA2359; genus JAHDBB01. The sequence continues at coordinate 2,650 of JAHDBB010000314.1, read as the reverse complement.
TTAAACAGCGAGCGTTTTACAGGAAATAGCCAAATAGATGGTTTGATCTCTACTTACGACTTAGACGTTAGTGGTTACATCAATACCAACTCTGGTTTATTAGTTTTCTTAACTTCAGAAGACCCAATCAATACAGTTGCTTTGGCTAACCGATTCACAGACATTGAAGGTGTATTATCTTCAAGTGTACAAGGAGAATCTGGTGATGGCGACAACATCGAAGTTATGGTTTCTGGCGATAACGACTCTTACAAAGTGATTTATGATGTTGCTTATGATGATTGTGAAAATGCATGTCAAAAGCACCGTCTTTACGAGTTTAGTGTAGATGATAACTGTAATGTACAGTATATCAACACTACTGGAGATCCAGCTCCATCTGAGTCAGAAAGAGACGAAGAATAAGAATCATTTTGTTCATTTTGGCAGAAACAAATAACATGGCAAAGAATATAAAGTATTTCATTCTTTTGTGCATTCTGGGCGTTTGGGGTATCAATGTACAAGCTCAAACTAAAATGGATACGACTTTTAATAAAATAAAGTCTTTCACTTTTACAGATGTACAAAAATTTACCGATGGTTTCCGTTTTGGTATTCACCTAAGCCCAACAGTTGGTAGCTTTACTGCAGTTGATACCTTAGATGCAGAAGGCGGAAAAACCAGAATGTCTTTGGGAATCATCCTAGATAAGTATCTAGGTCCTCAACAACGATACGCTTTTTCTACTGGGTTAAACATTATGAACAAAGGTGGAAAATTGCAAACTTTAGGAAATGTCGATTTAGAATCTCTTGATGAAACGTTGAGTTTTGGAAGAGAAATCGACTTAAGAATCCGTTATTGGGAAATTCCTTTGTTGCTTCGTATGCGTACCAATCCTATCAAAGAAAAATTTGTGGGATATGGACACTTTGGATGGGTTACAGGCTTTCGTGGTAAAACAAGAGCAGATGTACCTGGCATTGATGGAGCCAACGACATTAAGTTTAACAAAGATGTTCGTTTCTTCAACTTCTCGCTTTCTTATGGTTTCGGTGTTGAATACAAATTAGGCAAAGAATCAACTGCAATGGTTGGTCTTGCTTTCAACTCTGGATTAATGAATGCAATGAAAAATGTTGATAGAGCAGATGTTAATCATGTTGCTTTACAAATTGGTATCTTTTACTAAGAAAAGATTACAAAATTTATTGGATATAAAACCGCACTGCTTTTTAGCAGTGCGGTTTTTTTTTTGCCCTAATTTTTAATACTCATAGGGGATTGACTCATTCAATTTGTCTTAATAGTGTGCAGCGAAAGGATACAGAGGATTAGATCATCATCTTTAAAAAATTATATGAGATAATAGTACACTTTTTATCACCTTTACAAAAATTAATATCTCATGAAAAAGTACTGGTTATTATTAATGATTCCCCTTCTTTATTTTACTTCTTGTCGAAAAGACCATGACTTTGTTGAATCATCCAATATGGAAGAAGAACAAGCTTATGATGATATCACTTCTTTAACCCTTTATGATGTCTCTAATAATGACATCTCCTTGATCAAAGACTATGAAGTGGATAAAAGTCTCCAGTTGTTTCAAGTTGATAAAAGCAGGCATTTTACTATGTGGCATTTTGTCATTGATCTCATTCCTTTAAAATACCGAGACAAGATCACACAATTTGAGATTTTTTATGGATACGACGATGTAGCAGGTTATGTAATCGAGCAGGAAGATTTAGGAAGTTGGAAATTGGCATTGGCCATAGACTTTGTAGAAGATTTTAACAATATTGATGCAGGTGGAGAATTTACAGCCTTAGTACTTCATGAGTATGGACACATTTTGACGCTCAATGATACACAAGTGACGGCTAGTGAAGAAGAAGAAAGTTGCAACACTTATTTTCCTGGAGAAGGATGTTCTTTAACTGGTTCTTATCTGTATCCATTTTACCAGCTTGGTTGGGCAGATATTATAGATGATAGAGCGATTGACAATCCTGATAGATTATACAATAAATATCCAGACCGCTTTGTATCGGATTATGCAGCGACCAATCCAGCAGAAGATATAGCGGAAGTGGTCACTCAATTTATTATGCAAGATAAGCCTGTCGGCAATTCTATAGCAGATCAGAAAATAAAATTGCTATATGATTTTCCCGAATTAGTAGAGTTACGAGAAGATATACGAGTCGAAGTTCCTGTGGTTGCAAAGAGGAATGCTTCTTACAAACCGAAAAGGTCTTATACTTGTGGTTGTAGAGGTTGCCGAAAAATAAAATAGGCGTTTTAAGTTTTTTTAGGAGCGAATGGTGGGATGCTTCGTCGTGATGGAAAGTCCCGCTATCCGTTCTCATTCGTGTTGCCAACGTTTTTTGAAGCCAACGCTTCTACACGAATACCACTACTATCGGGGCTAGTTGGTTGAGGTTTCAACGTTTTTGAAGAAAGGGAAACTTAAACTGGAGTAATAATCGTAGCAACTTTAAACGGATAGCCAAAAAGCGTTCCATCGTCCCAACATGTAAAAACGGTTCCAACTTCTGATACTAAGAAGTCGTGTCCACAACCATCTAGACCCGATAGTAGTGGTATAGCAAAGCGTTGTGGGCTAGAAGATTTTGCGAAGCTTGCTATAAGAACGGATAG
>JAHDBB010000313.1:4512-7439 GCA_020630635.1 Chitinophagales bacterium | reverse complement strand
AAAAAGAACAAAAGTTGATGAGACGATTACAGGATGAGTTGAATAAAAGGTCTTAAAATGGTGACAAGTGACTGGTGGCAAGTGACGATTGGGATATTTGATGGTTTTGGGAAATTACCAAAGAGGTTCTGTTTGTAAAGCATTGTGTCCTTAACCAAATAGCCCTGATAGTAGTGGTATTCGTGTCGCAGCGTTGGCTACCCAAAACGTTGGCACACGAATGAGAACGGATAGCAGGACTTTCCATTGCGATGAAAGAGGAACCTTTCGCTCCTAAAAATAAGACTCTCAAAAATCCAAGATTACTTTTCTAAGATAATTTTTCCTGTATTTAATAATTGGTTTTGCTGATAGATTTGGTAAAAGTAAATACCATTCTTTAAGAAGCTCAAATTGAAAGGAATGGTGTGTTTTCCAGATTCTAACCATTGCTGTGCAACTAACTTTCCATTCGTATCTAAAAATTGTATAGAAGCGAAGTTGTGAGAAAAAGGAATGTTATATTCTAACCAAATTTTGCCATTGGTTGGATTGGGATATAACTGATAGAGATTGCTAGTTGTTGTTTGTAGATATACCATATTGGTATCAATCGGTTCTGATATAGTGTCTATTGGTTCAATAATGGTATCTTGAACAGTATAAATGCTATCACATCCAATAAAAGAACAGTTGTTGCCCAAGCTATCAATTTTGTAAATCCAGCCTTTTTGTTGTCCTGTAAATTGTGCTCCAGCCAAAATATATCCGCCATCAGGGGTAGTATCCATTCCTCGTAAGTAGCAGTCTTGATTATTGTTGAGGGTAGGGGTCGTGTACCAGTTGACATTGGCTAAAGAGTCAAAATCTATGATATATGGATTGTCTTTGTATAGCATATTATCAAAGTGTCCGACTCCTATAAATCCTTTGTCTGGTTTGATTATTAGTTGTTGAATTGAACCTTGATTTTCTATTTGATATAGAGTGTTAGACCATATTACATTCAAATTATTGTCTATTTCTAAAATATAAATATCATATTCAGAACCATCTCTGATACAAGATGTCAATAAAAAAGAATTTTCTTTCCATTTAGAAATAATTGATGCACATTCAGACATACTAGTTCCTATAAATTTTTGCTCTAGCAATTCTCCTTCTTCATTAATTTTGACTAACATAATATCAGCAAAACCAGTTGACTGTTGATAGCCTCCTCCTCCAATGATGTAATTTCCATCGTCTAATTCAATAATACTAAATGCCAAAGAATTTTGCTCAGAGCTAAAAGTATTGTGCCATTCAAATTGTCCTTGTGCATCAACTTTAAGTACATACATATCCTTATAATAAGCACCAGGTATGACAACTTGGTTCGTTCCTACAACAATAGCACCTCCATCTTGAGTTGCTATCATGCGATAGCAGTTTTGTATTGCATTACTTGTGCCATAATGATATTTCCAAATAAGCTCTCCATCTCCTGAAAATCGAGCAACAGCAATGTCATAAGTTTGATCTCCAATTTGTTTTCTTTTTAAGTAAGCACCGATAAAATCTCCATCTACTGTCTGAATCAATAACTTATTGACAAATGTAAGATAAATTTCGGGGTCTTCATCAATGATACTGGTCCAGATGGTATTGCCTAATGAGTCAAATTTATACGCCATTATTTTCTTATCACCATCTAGTCCACCTTGTCCTCCAAAAGCAATGTATTCGTTATTTACTTCTAAAATGCTGGTGAGGGTAATATTTAAAGAGTCGCCTCCCTCTACTATTTTATTGAAATAGGTGTGGGTTTGGGCGAAACCTATGGAGGAGCATAATAATAGAGTGATAAATAAGATTTTAGGAATTTTCATGGTTTTGGGGATTTTGTTTTTCAAAAATAGAGTAATCACAACATACTTTAAGTATGTTGTGATTATTTGTGCATACTAATATACAACTAATTTATGACTAATTTTCTGTCCATCTTCACCAAGCCATTGAACTATATATATTCCAGCGTTTAGTGAGGAAATATCTATGCTTAGGTTGGATTGTCTATTTTTTAGAAAATGGGTTTTTATTAAAGTACCTTGTGCATCAAAAAATAATAATTGTCCATCAATATTATTAAGACCTTCTAAAAATTGTATATTTACTAAATTATTTGCGGGATTCGGAGATAATATAAAACTAGGTTTTATACTTTCATTTTGTAATTGATTAATGGTATTTAAAGTTTTTCTTACATACGTTTTTCCTTCTAATAAAGCTAAAGCAGATTCAGCGAAAGCAACGCTTTCTTTGTGGGAATTAATGTTCGAAGATAGATGGTGAATTTTAGAGCGAGCTTCTGCAGTTTTACCGCTTCCTATCCCATTTTCTAGAGCAGTTAAAAGAGGATCATAGACATTGACAAATTGTATGTTATCTTCTGTATCTAAAGGAATACTTTCTAATCTATTTCTAGCATCGGTTAAATTATTTTCTCCTATGAAAGTCCCGACTAATATTTTATCTGCCCATACTATAGAACTACACAATAAGTCTTGTTTTATTGATTGAAACTGTTCTTCTGCAATCTGTTGGCGAAGTTGATAACCTCTGGGTTCACAGGGAGTTGGAGGTTCTGGTGCAGGAAATGGATCATAATTTAGATCTAAATCTTCACAAGGATAATAGCCATCGCCATCATATATATCTGTTTCAACAATTCCTGAACCACTTTTATTTGTAGGGACTGATGTAGGTTCATCAGGATAAAGTTTGAGGATTGAATTTGAGTTGGTGTAAATGTTAAAACGATTAGTAAGATTGGTTGTATGCCATTGATTGTTAAAAGCATTAATGGGATCATCTAAATCATCTGGCAGGTTGATGGGAGCTATTCCTTGAGGATCTAATATAGCATTATTGGTTAAGAACCAGTCCGCTTTATTTTCATCTAAGTA
>JAHDBB010000313.1:0-4412 GCA_020630635.1 Chitinophagales bacterium | reverse complement strand
GCTTTATTTTCATCTAAGTAATTATTACAACGTAATTGAGTACCTTGATTTTTACCTTCAAAGTAAGTTGCTGCATCAAATACTCCTTCAAAAATATTGACATTGACCAGAGATGTATTTTGATGATCGCTGGTAAAAGAAGTATTTTGTAAAATTAAACCTCTTGTGTTGTATTGTCCATTGGCAAGTGTTTCAAAGGTATTGTTATTGATGTCGAACCCAAAAGATTCTAATGCCATGATTCCATAAGTATCATCAGTAGTAGAACCAGCAGGAACTAGGAATGTATTTTGCTGAATGGTATTGTAAAGAGTCGTATTTAAAGTAATACCTTTATTGACATTTTCAAAATTGTTTTGATAAATATCTACTACAGATTTAATATCGATGATATTGTAGATATCAATACCCTTGTATAAATTGATAAAATCATTGCCTAGTGCATCGTCATAGTGGTCTCCTATAATAGTTCTGGATTCCACAATTTTGATTCCAGTTCCCTTGCTTTCACCTGATAGACCTGTTCCTAATTCGGTATTAAAAGTATTTTGTTGGATTTTTACACCTTTACCACAAGAAGCAAGAGATATATGAGTATAATCTTTTCCTGATGAATTAGGGAATAGTTTATCGTTAATAAAGTTGCAGTTTACAAAACCGCTAATATTTGAAAAATCAAAATCTCCTAGATGAGCAGAAGTTAAGTTGTTTTTTAAGTCAGAGTTGAATATTTGAATAATCCCACCGCCTATTGGATTACCAGCAGAAGTATTGTTAAGAGCGTGTAAGGCTATTTCTGCATTTTCAATAAGAGATTCTCTTACAGCGATCACTCCTTGTTCTGTATAATTTAAATTTGTATCAAAAAAGTCTGGATGGTTATCGGGATGAGGAAAAACTTTATTGCCTTTGACCTCAATTCCTTTCCAATACGAGTTAGTATTACAAGAATTACTGGTTAAGTGGGCATTATTTAAAATTAAGCGTCCCCCAATTTCTACTTCGATTCCCGAATCAGCGTCCATAAATTCGACAGTAGCATTATTTATCTTTAGAATTTTACCAAAAGGAATAATAATTTTACCTAGTACCTTTACATTGGATTCTATAAATATTTTATCAGAATTATTAAACTCTAAATTAATCTCATCAGCGTTGGTAGCTGAAGCTAATACAGACTCTGTTGTGTATTGACATCCGTATTGGTTGGTTACGTTAGCATAATAATAAGCAGGTTCTGTTGTAGTTATATGACAGTCACCACTGGACACTAATACATCATTTGTTGGATCTTCATCTCCATCATCAATATACCATTCACAACTATTTCCATCAGCAGACAAAGAACTAGTACATTCGTTAATTTGTGTTATATATACTGGACTACTTTCACTTCCTGAAATATTAAGATAAGCATAACGTGTAGTAGAACAGGTTGCATCAGTAATAGTACAAGCAATTTGATACTGACCTGTTTCAGAAATATTAGAGATAGTTACACTTGTATTATTACTACTTGGAGTGAGTATTGCACCAGAACCTGTTGGTTGATTGGTGAGCTCCCATTGAATATCCATAATATCTGTATCTGCGGTTTGCATAGTAATATTCGGTATAGATACATTGCCATTCAACACCTCTGCTATACATAAATTGGTATTTTGAGGAAATACACTCAAACTAGGAGAATCGGTTGTTACAGTAATCGTTTCTTCTGAGAAACATCCACCATTGCCTACTGTAACAATATAGTCGCCAGCAACAGGAATAATGGTTGGATTAGCCATATCAGAAGTAAAACCGTTTGGACCTTGCCAAGAATAACTATTGCCTTCCATCATAGGATATAATGTTAAGAACTCTTCACTACAAGCTTCAAGACTACTTGAAAAACTCATTGAAAAGTCTGTTATATCTAATTCCGTTAAATCAAAAGAAAGGTTTTGAGTACATCCAGCCGTATTGGTTACAGATACATAATACGTGCCAAGAAAGTTGTTTAAATTACCACCTGGGGGATTATTCAAGTCCAAAGACACACAATTAGCATAGGTTGAAGCACCAAAGGGAATGACCCATAAGCAAGTATAACCAGTAGGAATACATAAATCTACAAAATCACAACTTGTACTCATTTCCACTTCAGGAGTCATAAAATAGTTATCTAAAGATACCTCTACATCATCAATCGCAACTTCACCTGTTCCCCCATTTTGAGCAACAGCCGTAAGTCTGAATTGAGCAATATGATTGATAAAGTTAGTAATGTCAATCGAAACATGATTCCAATTGGTCGAAGGAATCATATTCGTCTCGTTAAACATTTCAATAGGCATCCAAGTAGCTCCATTATCAGTAGATGCTTCTACAATTAATGAAAAAGTTTCTGCTGCATGTAACCAAAAACTAAGATTGGCGGAACAACTGGCTCCGGTTTGAGTTAAATTAAAATGTGGACTTAATAAGCTAGCTGTTTGTCCTGAGCTTGTACCACTTGGTTCAAATATTAAATATTTTCCACAAGCACTAGTGTGATCTCTATTAGGAGCTTTTCCAAAAAATTGACTGGTATAGTCTGAACTTGTATTATCTAAAAATGAACCAGCACTATTGGCACATTCTTTTCCAACTCTCCAATTAATATTATCATTAGTATCATTTTGCCATAATTGTTTTAGTGGACATAAGGAGTTGGGGACAAATTCATCTAATAAAAATCCATTGTTGTCATAAACTCCACAAATATCAAAATCATCAAATGATTGTTCGTATGGAAAGCTATTAATTTTCCCAACCCAAATTTCTTCTACTCCCAATTTTTCATCATTGTCAGAGACAACAATAGTATAAATTCCATCTTCTGTAGCTGTGTAAGTAGGATTAGGAGGAATATCTCCTACATTACCTGACCCTTTATATATCCATTCATAATCCCAATTGTTAGTATTTTGAAAATCATTACCTACTGATAACGGAACGCCACCAGATATATCAGATGAAGGGAAATTATTTGCAGTTGTGTAATCAGTTATAGTACTTTCTTTGTTTTCAATCATTAATGTTCGTTCTATTGGATCATTAATATCTATAACATAGGATGAAAGAGAGCCATTCAATCTAGAATTTACTCTAATAAGTTGTTGTTCTGTAAAAGAACGTCCAGGTGTATAGTTCATTATTTCATTAGATATATCTTCTGGGTCATCACATAACTGTACTCGCCAAGGCTCAATATTCATACCACTATAAACATCTGTCCACAAAGCAGCTCCACAAGTGTAAGAGAAAGGAAGACCAGGTAATGAGCCAGAGTCACTAGATGAGTTTGTAAAGTTGATTTGCCCATAGTTATTAAGGCAATTATCTTCGTTATATGGATTACAAGTTAATCCTTCTAAATGAATTTCACAGTTATTACAATCTGATTCAATATCAGATTCACAAGTAGGTGTATAATAGTAATAATGGCTAAGACTCATCCAATGCCCTACCTCATGTAAAGTCAACTTGGATAAACGGCAAGGTGTGATCCCTTCAGTTCCTGAGACCAAAACTACACCATTAATAAATTGTCCATTAGTAGAGCTTGAATTAAATAAGGGATCATTTAAAACAAATATTCGAAAAGTTCCAGGAGTGTTGGTATCTTGATTTTTTAGTTGCCAAGCTAACGAATTATTTGAAATGTCACCAACATTATCATAAATACTAGTACTTTGTACATATCTAACATCAGAAAGCATATATCGAAATTGAGTTGTAAGTTCTTGAGGTTTGACATGATTCGGATTATAAAATGTCTCCTGATAGAGATTTAAAGGATTATCATCAGTAAGATGTGGATTACAGTAGTAAAGCCAGCCATCACATAAATTAGAAGGTGGGTTGATTTCTAGACTTCGATTGATTTCTTTAATCATTTCAGTTGCATAATTTTCAGCCTCTTCGCCTTCGGCATAGTTACCACTACCATCACTTCGTTGGAGAAATATAACATCTAATTTTACATACTTTAGTGTTTCATAAGATTGTTGATAAGAAGCATTGGAATTTTGGAAGTCAAAGTTGGAGTCACTATTTTGTGTACCACAAATTTCAAATGCTTCTTGTGCAAATATATTGGAATGAAAGAAAAAGCAAAGCATCACATATCCAATAATTTTTATTTTGGGATAAATGTTTAAGGACATACTGTTCGTAATTTATAAGTTAAGAAATAATAAGTTAGATGATGCTTTACTTATACAATGCAAAAACGAACAAAATGCAAGCGATTTTAAATAAATAAATGTCATTTCTTCAGATATGGTTTTCTGAAAAAATGACATTGCTAATCTCTTAATATGAGGATATCTATGAAATTTTAAAGCTGGCTATTTTCTATACTTTTTACTGGTACTAAGAAGCAATGT
>JAHDBB010000312.1:4103-7454 GCA_020630635.1 Chitinophagales bacterium | reverse complement strand
TCATCTCCGTCTTGATAATATCCACAATGACTATTTTTTTCAGCAAAAGCATAAGGCGGAAAATCAACTTTGCCCAGTCCAAAAATATCAAAATTCAAAGCTAAAAAATCTTTATAGATCATCCTAAAATTTGCACCTCCACCCAAATTAAATATTTTTTTGGATAATAAATTTCGCTTGTCAACTTGTGTAGCAGCATGATTGAATGCTCTTGCCGTGTCTTCGGGAGAAGCTATCTCCATACAAGTATCTAAAGGCATCTCAAACATCAAACCCGACGCTTTGTGATTGTTCACACCCATAATGGCGCATAAACGAAATACGCTCCAATCCAATTTGCTATTTCTGATAAATTTTTCTGCCTTCATTTTCGTCACTGCATAATCATCGCCTTCGCTTGGCTGAATTGGGTCGCCCACTTTGATATATGGGTCTTTGACACGATCTCCATAAATCGCAACAGATGACGCATATAAAAAAAAGGCATTGGGCGAATGTGCTTCAATGCCTTTTACCAAATTTTGTGTACCTTCTATATTGACTTTGTGTGCTAAGGTAGGGTTTTCATTAGAAGCAGGTGGAATAATGGCTGCTAAATGAATGACGACATCTTTGTCCGCACAAGCCGCTTCAACACTTTTGGCTTGGGTGATGTCTCCGTAAATAACATCGACTTTTTCAACAAAAGGTGCAAAGATTTTTTGAGCCTTCGAGGTCTTTAAATCAAAAACGGTTAGGTCTATTTGTGGGTTTCCGACCAATTGTTTTAAGATGTTGCTTCCAACTGTTCCAGAAGCTCCTGTGAGTAGTATGTTTGTTTTTGAGGTCATAAAAACAAAGATACATAATCGTCAAATAATAGTATAAAAAGTGACTATTTTTTTATGATTCCGCAATCAAAGAGACTTCCACCTTTTTATTTTTACAACCGACTCTTATGACGCTATTTTTTTGCACCTTATTTTCATAGATAAAATTGGTCAATGGAATAGCGACATGTTTTCTAAAAACACTTTCAAAGTTTCTTGCACCATATTTTTCATCGTAGCCAATATTCACCAAATATTTGATTAAGGCATTGGTAAATTTGACCTCAATTCCTAATTCTTCTTTATAGCGTTTATGCGTTTTTTGTAAAATTTCCTTCTTCAAAATTTGAGCGATGTCTTTTTCTTGCAATTTATTAAACAAGATAATCTCGTCTATTCTTGCCAAGATTTCTGGTGGAAAATGACGGGCAAACTTCTTGGTTAAATCGTCCATTAACGCATTGGGATTTTCACTTTCTTTGTCTCCATACCCAATATTTTTGCGAGGTTCAATAATGGCATTGGAAGTCATAATGATGGTAATATCCGAAAAATACAACTTCTTATCATCGTAGTCATGAATCGTTCCTTCATCAAAAACTTGCAAGAATAATTGAATGACATTGGGATGTGCTTTTTCGATCTCATCTAACAATAAAATGGAACTTGGATAGTCGTTGACAAACTTGGTCAAAATCGGCAACTGTGTTTTTTGTCGCCAAGTATAAGCACCCAACAATCTATCAACATCATTATAAGATGAATACTCATTCATATCTAAACGCAACAAACGTTTTTTATCTCCAAATAGTTCTTGTGCCAAACATTTGGCTAAGTAGGTTTTTCCTGTGCCTGTTGGACCTGTAAATAAAAATACTCCATCGGGTTTTTCTGGATGTAGTGACAAATTGCGTTTAGTAATTTTTAGATTATTGCAAACCGACTCAATGGCGTGTTCTTGTCCAAAAACTTGTTGTTTGAGTCGTCCTTCTAAACGCAGCAAATTATCAAATAAAGTATCTTCTTCATTGACGATTATCGAAATGCCTGTTTCATCGCTAATAAGCTCTAAAATGTCTTGACGAGTCGCTGATTTTTCGCCTTTTTTACTTTGACGAATTGCCAATTTTTCCAAGACTAAAAGGGCTTTATCGGGAAAGTTTCGATTGCGAATATGTTGACCAGCAGCTTCTACTATTTCATCAACTAATTGATAATCAAATTCTAATTTGTAATGTTCATTGACTTCAAAAAGTTCTTCGTATAAAACTTCTTTGGTGTCATTGGCTGATAATTCTTCGATTTTAAAAGGATGAAAACGACGCTCAAAAGCCGCATCACTTTCCATAAACTTTTTGTACTCTTGTGAGGTCGTCGCACCGATTACAATAAAGTCACCACGAGACAAAGCAGGCTTTAACATATCTGCTACATCAAACTTTTTGTTGGCGGTAGTTCCTTGTCCAATCAAGGTATGAATTTCATCAAAAAAGACAATCGCATTGGGCATATTTTTCAAGTCCGTCAACAAATCATTAATACGTACTTCCAACTCACCAGCGTATTCCACACTATTGATGAGTGCTGTTTGTATTTCGATGATTTCTTTTCCTTTTAAGCGTTCATCTATGTTGCCATACACCAATTCATACGCCAAGCCTTCGACCAAAGCCGTTTTTCCGACTCCTGCTTCTCCGATGACGACGGGGTTATTTTTCTTTCGTTTCAATAAAATATCAATCAATTGTTCGATCTCTTTTTCTCGTCCGACGACTGGCTTTATTTTTCCTATTTTGACCAAATCATTGAGGTTTCTTCCAATGTCTTTAATAACGGGTCGAATACTGCGTTTACGCTTAGGCGGAGACACTTTTCCTTTTCCATTGAGTGTATCCAAAAGTTTAGAAAGGTGTAAATGTTTTTGCTTGTTAAAATGAGTAACTCGTAGCTGATATTGATGGCTAATTTCTTTGATTAGTCCTTGCATCAATACGGAATCTGCTTCGATGTCTTGTACCATAATACGCCTCAACAACTCTTTTTTCTCTCGAAAATTCATACAATGGTTGAGTGCCAATTGGATTAAAAAGGTTTGAAATGTTGCTTCATTTATACCTTTTGGACAAGGGGTTTCGATGATTTCTAAAAAGCGTTCTTTTCGGTTGGGAATGGGTGAAGATTGATAGGCTTTGGTATCTATCAGAAAAAATTCTTTGCTGATACTTTGACCATAATCCATAAAGTTTTGATACGCTTCTAATTGCGTTTGCTGTAATTCTCGATATGTTTCACAATTAAAACAATAAAAGATAAATGGGTCTTTGACTAATGTTGCCTCACTGCATTTAGGGCATTTATTCATGGGTTTTTATTTTTAGTTTTTTTTAGGAGAGAGAGGTTATTACTCTTTCATCGTAACGGGTCTCCCCGCTATACGCTACTATTGCAAGCTTCGCAAAACCTTCTAGCCTTCCCTTTGCAATAACGCTGCTATCGGGTCTATTTTATAACTGATAGAACCTATAGTAACTGAACTGCTTTA
>JAHDBB010000312.1:0-4003 GCA_020630635.1 Chitinophagales bacterium | reverse complement strand
ACTTCGTGAATCAACCCTAAAGGATTGAGTAAAGATTCTTTCACCTACTTGTTGGCGAGTACGGCTTCTACAAGATCTAAAACATTTCTTTGTGGTTCTGGGTATTCTTTTAAGTTGAGTAAACGATAAAGATTTTTTCGACCTTCGACAATTTGCCATTTTGCTTCATTTACTTCGTGATCATCAATTTTCTGATTTAACATTTTCTGTATTTCGTCAGGCGTTTCCTGTTCCATCTTTTCATTAAGTTCTTTTTCTTTGATTAAATTTTCATAGAGTTTTAGAACTTTTTCTTCGTTAGCTGTCGATAGTTGGTGAAGAATATCTCGTTTTTTATCGTAGGGCAGATTCAATGAATTGTTGAGGAGTTCTTGAAAATGTAATCGACCTATTTCGTTAAATTTCTTGTCCTTCAAATATTTGGATACTTCAAAATAAGGTTTTTGAGATTCTTGTTGATTATCTTTTGCTTGCTTCATCATTCGTGTTGGTACTACTTTGCTGATTTTTAGTTTTCTCATGGGACTATTTTTTTGATGTTTGTATAATCTCTACTATTAATAACACCAAAAAGTGATTTTACGTTTCCTTTACATCGAATAAATCAGATATTTTTTTTGTGAAATTGGAGATATTTTTAGCTGATGGTCGATTATGAAAATATAAGTCATTTAGTTATGGTTTTAGAATTTAGAAATTTAATATTGGAATTTAAACAAGGGTTGTGTCCTTTCAAAAATAGCCCTGATAGAAGTGGTATCACCAAAGCGTGAAGGCTAAAGGGTTCGAGTAGCTTGGTGATAAGAACGGATAGCAGGACTTTCTATTGCGATGAAAGAGGAACCTTTCGCTCCTAAAAAAAATTATAAGGAAGGAAGTTGCTCAATAGCTTTTAGGCTTATGACTTTAGGGGTATGTCCCATCTCTTTACGAAATCTCTCTTTGGCTTTATTAATCTGGGAATTAGCACCTTTGGGAACGCTGCGACAAACAATAAACGAATGAAATTCTGGAATTATTTTAGGGGTTTTAAGATTTTGTTTATCGTATTCTTTCAACTTCTTTTGAATGTGCTTAATGGTAGATTTGAGTTGATCCAATCCATGTGTTATATCACTGCGACCTTTGAGTTCAACAAAGTAAAAAGCCGCATTTTCACAGCGAATCAGTAGATAGTCACACTTATTACTAGCATCCTGAATGAGACAACCATCCACTTCAATACAACAAATGATTTCTTTAGATTTTTTAGGACGTTTCAACTCAAAAGTTCGTCCCATTTCTGAAACGCTGGTCTTATTGGAATAACATTTATCGTCTCCACCAAAGATAGTTTGATAGGTTTCTTTACACATTATTCCGTATATTTTAGCTCTAACAATTGGTCAAATTCTTTGCCTAAATCTTCAGATACTTTATCAATAAAATCGGTATTAATCATCTGATATTCTTTGTCTAAAATGTTTTTGGCTCGTCCTTTATCTATATAATAAGCACTTACTTTTTTAAAATCTAACCAATATTTTTCTTTGACAACCTTTTTAAGTTCCTTTACTTTATCTGGTTTTTCTTGTCCGATGTTATGGGCTTTTATCAAATTATTAAAGGCTGTTAAAATATAGGGACTGTGTGTGGTAACGATAAGATTACTTTGGTCTGTAACGCATTTTTCAGCTAAAAACTCGACTAACTTTTTTTGAGTCGTTGGATATAGGTTTAGTTCTGGTTCTTCGATGATGAAGTGATTTTTTCCCTTAGATAAATGTTCAATCACGACCATCATAGGGGTGATCGCTTGTGTTCCACTAGAGCTTTGAGTGAGTTTAATTTTAGTATCCTTGTCTATAGTGATGTAGTCTTCATTATTTTCATATTGATAACTCATATTCAAGACATCCATATTCATTGAAGTAATCTCCATTCTAGCTTGTTCGAATAATGCTCCAAAGTCTATGATACATTTAGGAATAGGGATATTGACTCTTGATAAGTTGAAGAAAGAACTCATCACCATTGAGAGGAAGAGTCTTTCGGCAGGTACATAACTTATTTCCTTAAAATTAAGAGATATATAACTAAATTCAGCTTCATAAGCTTTATATATAAATATAAACTGATTATTTTGATAAATTATTTCTGTTTTTTGTGTTATTTCAAACTCAATATTATATCTCTTCAAATATTCATAAAAAATTCTGGCATTAGTTTTAAGATTAGATAAGAAATAGTTGTCCCTAAAAATAGCGATCAATTTAGCAATCGTACTTTTCCCTGTTCCTTGTGGTCCAATCAAAACCATCAAATCCTTGACTTGAAGATTAACATGTTTGATGGGACCAAAATTTCTTATTTTGATAGATTCACTCATTTTACTTCATATTTGGGCATAAAGATAGCCCATTTCTTATAAGGATTCCGTAAATTCGCCACAAAAATGCTTTGCCATGAATCATAAAATCTTGCTGTTTTTAGGCTTTCTTGTGTTAGGAGTTTCCAATATATTTGCACAAGCTCCCAAAAAACCCAATGCTGCTGAGTTGCAACATGCACTCAATAAGCTCAATGTATTGGGTAGTGCCTTATATATTGCAGCGCATCCCGATGATGAAAATACCCGTCTCATCTCCTATTTGACCAACGAATCCTTGATTAATACGGCTTATTTGTCTCTAACACGAGGCGATGGAGGACAAAATTTGATTGGGTCAGAAATTCGGGAAGAGTTGGGCATTATTCGGACACAAGAACTTTTGGCGGCTCGACGCATTGATGGCGGCAAGCAGTTTTTTACCCGTGCCAATGACTTTGGCTACTCCAAACATCCCGACGAAACTTTTAATATCTGGGATCGAGAACAAGTTTTGGCAGATGTCGTATGGGTGATTCGCAAATTCCAGCCTGATGTATTGATTAATCGTTTTTCGACTGAGCCAGGTCGAACACACGGACATCATACCGCTTCCGCTATTTTGGCAGAAGAAGCATATGAGGCGGCTGGCGACCCCAATCGCTTCCCCGAACAGCTTGAATATGTGGATGTTTGGCAACCTAAACGACTGTTATTCAACACTTCTTGGTGGTTTTATGGCAGTCGAGAAGCTTTTGAGGAAAGTGGCGACAAGGAAAAAATGGTGACGGTGGATGTCGGCAAATATAATCCGCTTTTGGGCGTTTCTTATACGGAAATGGCTGCCTCCAGTCGAAGCATGCACAAGTGTCAAGCGATGGGAAGTACAGGTTCAAGGGGCGAACGTTTGGAATATTTGCAAACCTTGAAAGGCGACGAAGCGAAAGACGATATTTTTGATGGAGTCAATACGACTTGGTCTCGCATCGAAGGCGGTGCAGTGGTTGGAAAAATATTAGAAAATGCCGCTATTGAGTTTGATGTCTTGAATCCATCAGGCATTGTTCCTCAATTGTTGGAAGCAAAGAAAGCATTGGCAAAGTTGGATGATAAAAATGCTTGGAAAGCCACTAAAATGCAGGAACTCAACGACTTGATTTATCATTGTTTGGGCTTATATTTGGAAGCAAAAGCGAGTGATTATTCGGTAGCTCCTAATCAAGAAATGAGCCTGGATATTGAAACAATCAATCGTTCTGATATAGAGGTACAATTAGAAAGTGTTGAATTTTTGAGCGATAAAAGTGATACAACTATTCAACAAAACTTGGCTCCCAACAAAGGTCTTTCTTTTAAGACAAAACGAAAAGTAGGTGATAAGGCTCTATACACTCAACCGTATTGGTTAGAAGAGGATGGAACTTTGGGCATGTTTACTGTCAAAGAACAAACCCATATTGGAATGCCCGAAAATGCATCTCCTATCAATGTACAGTTTAATGTCAAAATTATGGGCGAAAGTTTTGAGTTTCAAAAGCCGATTGTTTACAAATGGACAGATGATAGTGCAGGAGAATTGTATCGTCCTTTAGCGATTACTCCGCCCATTTTTGCCAATATTGGGGAAAAAGTGATGGTTTTTGCCGATGAAAAGCC
>JAHDBB010000311.1 GCA_020630635.1 Chitinophagales bacterium | reverse complement strand
TAGGTTTTTTAGTGCAGCAAAAAGCGTTAAGGCTTAACGTAAGTCTTGATTTTTGGTTCTTTGTATCAAGACAAAGAATACACAAAACAAAGAGATAGAAAATACTCTTTAATCCGAAATGCACGTTAACCTTGTTTGAAGGCGATTGCTAAGGAGACAAGTTTGGTTACTTAGGTTTTTTAGTGCAGCAAAAAGCGTTAAGACCTAATCAAGCCTTGATTTTAGATCGGTTCAACGTTTTATCAAGAAACAGAAGAAACAAACTCAAACTTCTCCCCATCAAAAAGCCCCAAATCACTCAACTTCAAAGCAGGAATCACCAACAACGCCATAAAAGAAAGCGACATATACGGAGAAATCAACCCACACCCCAAATCCTTCACCATCCGATCAATCTCAATATAATCCTTCGCCACCCGATACCCATCTTCATCCGTCATCAAACCAGCCACAGGCAAAGGAATCACCTTAGACGCATCACCATTCACCACCGAAATACCGCCCCTTGCTTCGATCAATAAATTCGTGGCATTAGCGATAGCTGCATCATCCACGCCCACCACAATAATATTATGAGAATCATGTCCAACAGACGAAGCAATCGCACCCGATTTTAATCCAAAGTTTTTGATAAAAGCAACGGCTGGTTCCGCTTCCTGATAACGATTGACCACCGCAATTTTCAAAATATCATTTTCTACATCTGAAACCGTACAACCATCCACCACTTTTGCTTCAAGGTCTAAACGATTTGTGATTAACTCACCATCCACCACTTCAATAACAGGAATAATTTTATCCGTATTTTTTATTTTAAATTGTTCAGCCGTTTTTTTAGAAGTATTAAAGTTGTTAGGATGCTCACTTTTCAAATGAGGTAAAAGAGATTTTCCATTTTCGGCAACCAACTCACCATTGATATAGGTCTGCTTAACATTAAAATCAAAAGGATTGTCAATGACGATAAAGTCGGCAGGGTCGCCTACTTGCAATTGTCCGACTTCTAAGCCATAGTGTTCGACTGGATTGATACAAGCCGCTTGCAAGATTTTGTAAAGATCAATGCCTTTGGCCATCGCTCGTTTGATCAACTCATTAAGGTGTCCAAGTTCTAAACTATCGGGATGTTTATCGTCCGAACAAAACATCATATTTTCATAATGTTCGTTCATCAAGTCTATCAATGCTTCAAAGTTTTTAGCAGCACTTCCTTCTCGAATGAGGATTTTCATGCCATGTTTGAGCTTATCCAACGCTTCTTCGGCAGTAAAACATTCATGGTCGGTGCTGATGCCTGCGGCAATATATTGTTCAGCTTGTTCGCCCTTCAATCCTGGCGCATGTCCGTCGATGGGCTTATTATATTTTTGAGCGAGAGCCAGTTTTGCATAGACCGTTTCATCCTTAAATAAAACTCCTGGCCAATTCATCATTTCAGCCAAATATTTAATCTCATCTTTTTGCAAAAGATACTCGACATCCTCCACATTGATTTCTGCACCAGCCGTTTCAAAAGTCGTGGCAGGAACGCAAGAAGGCGCACCAAAGTAAAATTTGAAAGGCACTTGTTTGCCATTTTCGATCATAAACTCTACACCTTTTACGCCCAAGACATTCCCGATTTCGTGAGGGTCAGAGACGGTGGCAACAGAGCCATGTACGACAGCCATCCTTGCAAATTCGGAGGGAACCAACATGGAGCTTTCAATATGTACGTGGGCATCTACAAAGCCAGGCAAAAGGTATTGGTCATCTACGGCATTTTCCGTTTTTTCAACAGCAACGATTTTGCCATTTTCAACAGTCACTTCAACGGGATAAGTCGCCTTTGCTTTAATATCTATAAAATTTCCTGTTATCTGCATTTTTTTATTTATCGTTTTATGATGCAAATTACGATTTTTTTAAAGTTTTTCTAATTTTTTTCTTTTAGGAGAGAACGGTTGGTCTTTCATCGTATTGGGTCTCCCTGCTATTCGTTCTTATTGCTGCTGACTTGACTTAGATACAAGGCACTTTCAAAGTGCCTTGTATCTTAGCTTGACTTCAAGCAGCAATACCACTGCTATCAGGTCTATTTGGTTGAGGACAGCCGCTATAGGAACTATACCGCATTCGTGTATTGGTGGCAAAAATCAAAAATGGAATCATCTATCCCCCAATATTAGCCCAATAAAAAAACCACGAACACTTTAATCAGCATTCGTGGTTTGTTTTACTTTTCGTTAAAATATTTCAGTTACAATGGGTTGAAACCGCAACGAGCTAGCCCCGATAGAAGTGGTATTCGTGAGAAGCGTTGGCTTAGAAAAACGCTGGCAACACGAATAAGAACGGATAGCGGGTCTTTCTATCACAACGAAGCACTCAACCTTTCGCTCCAAAGGAGAACACATTCCAAACCGAACCATCGACTGAAAACTATGGACTATTGACCAAGTAAAACTACTCCTTCACAAAACGAGTATGGGCTTTGAGACCTGCATCATTATGGATCGACAACCAGTAAATGCCTGCTGTATATGCTTGAACACTCAAGCTTACTTGATTCAAACCAGTATTGACATCCAACGTTTGTTCCGCAACTAACTGACCAGTGACATTGAATACCTTTAACTGATAATTTTCAGACTTATCTGCTGCAAACTCGACATTCAAAATATCCGTAGTCGGAACAGGAGCCACTTTGATGTCAAAATCATTTTCGACAGACAATAAAGATGTATTTTCTGCTTGTACTTCGACCTTCATAACATTGCCATCTGCATCTTGATTGGTCCAACTCAAACATAAGCCTTGTTCATTTGCTTTGGTCTGGAAAACTTCCATAGAAGTAATACCATTACCATTGATAAAAGCACCAACCGTTCCTAAAGGATTAATCGTGCTATAAGCAACATGCCAGACCACATAAGTCGCAGGATCCAAACTGGCTAAATTGAACTCGCCTGTCTCATTGTATTGTTTGATTTTGTAAGTTGGATCATTGTCTTCTGTCAAAATATACATTCTATCATAGTCCGCCATATCAGGTGTTTCGCCGTCATAAGCTGCGTCAAAAGTAATGAAAGGATCTTGCGCTAAAATATCTATGATCGTCACACCATCAGTAGGTTCGTCAGGAGCAACCAATGCGCCAGCATCCGCCATACATTCAAAGTTGGAAACCACCACAGCCGTATGATCTAAGCAAATTTCGGGGAAACCATCCGCTTGAGCGCAAGCTTCAATGCCCAAGAATGCTGCATCTAAAATATCTACTTGGTCAACATACCAACCATTGCCACCAACATAACCATCAGAGGCAAATCTAAAACGAACATAAATATTTTGTCCTGCAAAACTAGAAACATCTATCAAGGTATTGATATAGCCATCACTTTGACCACTAAACGCTTCTCTATCACTAATTTCACTATCAGGATTGGTTTGAATGACTGAATTGTAGCCATTTTGAACCATATATTGCCCCATATCAATCCAGTTATTGCCATTGGTCGAGTACTCTACAACACCACCATCCCAACTTGCTTCTGTATCATAATCATGCCAGAAACTTAAAACAGGATTAGCAAGATTGCTTCCAATACTTAACGGTTCATTGATTTCAAGGTATTGGTCAGATTGCGTCTCAATATCACGAGCAAACCAAGCAAATTCGCCCGTATAAACATTATCCGTTACCAATGTAAAGTTTTCAGAACTAAAACCACCATTAGAAGTACTCCAGTTTTCGTCAGTCTCCATAGGGTCCATCAATAAGACAGAAGTAAAGACAGATGGATCAGCGGTTAATTCCATATTACAGACAGCCACAGCTCCATCAGCCATATCACCGATGGTTAGTGTTACCATATCATCGTTGACAGTAGCAGGATATTCAGAAGAACCTTCTACATAAGTTGCGTTATCAGGGATTCGTACATCAATGTGTGTACCTGTAACAGCCTGTAACGCCTCATTGGTGACTGTAAACGTATAGCCTATGTTTTCTCCCGCATTGACACTATCCGTACTTGCTTCCATGCTCAAACGAATATTGGGAACACAAGCAGCTCCAATATCAAATGCTTCTGTTTGGTCAAAACGACTACTGCTGTTTCCTTGACTTGCACTTCCCCCTAAACCTCTACGGGCAAAGGCTTCCCACAACATACAAACATGTTCACCACCATAGTTGATTTCATCGGCTAGTAAGATAGCATCACGACCATCTATAAAACCAGGACTACAAGGCTGCAATTTAATTCCGTCAATAACCAATTGCATCATGATGTTATTGCCGCCTGTCCCATTGTGTAAGTCGGGATCGAAACCATACATATCAATCATATCCCAAGTCGCTTCCCAAAGGATGGTTGCCCATACAAAGCCAATGCTGTGTGGTACAAATAAATTAGGGTTATTGGTTGCGCCATACGTATAGTTATTGATGGCAAAGTTGGTAGTATAAGGAGCTTCTCGAATACCTGTTCCATCAATAGATTGGCTAGAAGCATATGTTCCATAGCCTCTGGGAGTATTGCGGTCGTGTTCTGCGGTCATAGTCATCATCAAGCCAAACCAATCGCTCCAACCTTCACCCATTTGTTCCTCATTTCCTAAACAGCCACCAGAGCTAGGACCGCCTGTCATACGAATAGAAAGACCATGACCATATTCGTGAGAAATAATACCGCCATCTAAGTCACCATCTAAATTGGGTAAATTGGAATGCGGAGTGCCTTGTAAGGAAACAGAAACAGGCAAACCTAGATCAATCGCTTCTAAAATATCTTGTGCATCATTGTTACCTATCATAATAGCGGGAATATTCAAATCATTGGCAAAGCCATCAGGAGCTCCCAAAGGTATTGTACCATTACCAGGTTCATTATTATAGATAATTACAGCAATAGCTCCAGCGTCCTCTGCATTGGCAATTTTTTCGACAAACCAACAATCTCCTCTTTCAATCAAAGCAATATTTCCTGCTACTTCATCGGCATTGGCGATCACTTCACAACACCAAGTTGGATTGGTAGATGCATCATAAGCTACTA
Source organism: Chitinophagales bacterium (assembly GCA_020630635.1). Lineage (GTDB taxonomy): Bacteria > Bacteroidota > Bacteroidia > Chitinophagales > UBA2359 > JAHDBB01. The sequence goes on along the minus strand of JAHDBB010000311.1, from coordinate 2,417 downwards.
CTACATCACCTTCTAATGGATCTAATGGAAGTGGGGGGTCAAATCCTGCTAATGAACCATTGTAAGTCCCTGAGATAATCGGAGGAAAGCTAATATTTAAAGGAGGCACAATATTTTGGTTAGACCATTCAAACATTTGGATACGGGCAAAACTTCCATCTCCTCCTGATTGAAAGTTGGCATTGTTGGTACCAGAACCATCTTGTGCATCTGCTTGTATGGCATCTACTCCAATACCTCCTTGATCTCTATTATTGGCTTGGAAATTACCACTTGGCTCATCAAAACCGTACTGATACCAAACATCATGCATTAAATTACACCAATAAAATAAATTGGTAATGGCTGCATCTTGATATTCTGAAGGAGGTAAGTTGAAATCTAACGGATAATTAAAATCTAAAGTGGGGGATTCAGGTGAATAACCAAAACCATCATTTCCATTTCTATCTTCTTGCGCTCTTACATTATTGCCTCTTGTTGTAGTAAAATCTGCATTACCATCACTGTGCCAACCAAAAGGACTAGCATCGGGTCCTGCTGCTTCCCAAGGACTATTGACAATACTGCGTTCTCCATGAATAGGACTCTCAATAGGAAAAGCATAAACATTGTAATCATTGGGTACACTCGCAGCCGTGCTAGTGGTTGAAACAGGAGGAAAATGGTGATGTCCATGTTCTATACAACTAGGGTCAGGAGTCCCAAAGTTGCAATGGATGACTTGGTTATATTTATCCAATAATTCACCCGTCATAGCATCTATCCTCACGTTCCATGCATCCTTATAGTCTGTCGTACGAATTAAGAGATTCCAAGCCAAACGAACAGAATTGTCTTCTTCAAAAGGCTGATAAACCAATTCTGCTGGAATGGGGTCTAATGAAAGATCTGGTACATTTAAGACCGTTTTTTGTGTGAGACCTTCTTCGCTCTTTTCCACATTAATCGCATCCGCAAAATTCAACTCTAAGTGACGAGCTGCGGCTTGTACGGCTTGACTAGCTGAAAGTGTAGGAAGGTCTGTATTTATTTTTTTCGTTAGATGATTCACAAAACGATTACCCGTATTCAATACTTTGCCAGATTCAGTAACATTGATATTAACAATGGCATTGTGTACAGGAATGCCTTTGTGTTGCTGTTGGAGATAGATATGTTGAACTCCATTGTGTTTTGAAGTATAATTATCTCGAACAATGAGGTCTTGGACATCTCCTTCTGTCAAATCAAAGCGTTCATGATTTTTTTCAAGATGTTTCAAGGCAGTTTCTAAAGGATTTTGCCCATAAACCGATAGGCACATTACCAGTGTGAGAAGTATTAGTAATGGTTTTTTCATATTTTCTTTATCTTGTTGAAGTAATAAATTCAAAATGAATAAGTGTTTTAAACAATATTAAAAAGAACACTAATCTTTGCAAGATATTAATTTTGTAACTGAAAATAGCAGTTTGATAGGGGCTGTTTCTTAAAATGTAGCCTACTATACATTTAAAAATCTGTTTTCAACCTTTTTAGCTATTGTATTGTTTAATACTGTTTATCATTCCTATTTGGTTAAGCCGTCGTTATGGCGTTATTTTTGCAAGTCTTTTGAAAAACTCACAACTTCTTTTCTTCGTACAATGAAAAACTATGAATACTTTACAACACTTTATCATTACTATGGTTCTGATAACCATATCTTTAGGAAGTTATGCCAATAGTGCTAATTCTCAAACAATCCATGTATTGGTGGCTCTTTGTGACAATGAAAATCAAGGAATTGCACCTGTACCTGAAAGATTGGGCAATGGAAAAGATCCTCATCAAAATCTCTATTGGGGAGCCTTATATGGAATCAAGACGACCTTTATTCGGAACAACGATTGGAAATTAATTGAAAAAAAGAGTGATCCTGAAGAGTGTATTTTGGAAAGATGTGTCTTTAAACATCGGAGCAAAAATATTTATATGGTGGCAGAAGCCTATGATGGAGCTTTTATTAACCAAACCATTCAAGACTATATGGATGCGTGTTCTGGGCGAGTTAGCAAAGATATTTGGGTAAAGGACCAACGACTAAGTATTGGTGGAGAAGCCGATTTGCTGGTTTATATCGGACACAATGGATTGATAGAACAGCCCCTTTCTTATACACCAACACAGGCAAATCAACAGAAGCGAGAATCCATCACTTTATGTTGTTATAGCAAAGACTATTTTTCAGATCACATCAAAGCGGCAGGAGCTTATCCACTTCTTTGGACGACACATTTGATTGCACCAGAAGGCTATATTTTAGAAAATGCTTTGAAAGGTTGGGTCAATCGAGAAAGTCACCAACAAATTCGCCAACGAGCAGCTTCAGCCTATAACAAATACCAAAAGTGTGGATACAATGCCGCTTCTAGATTGATCGTAAGTGGATGGTA
>JAHDBB010000310.1 GCA_020630635.1 Chitinophagales bacterium | reverse complement strand
TTTAGCAGGCCAACGCTTCTTTTTCGGTTCTAATTTGATTGTAGAATCATAAGAAATTGTAAATCAGAAATTTATAATCTCGTTAATCCAATACTCACGTTACGCTAGCTAAATCAATTCGCTTTTTTCTAATAACGTCCCTTTACGTCCCAACATGTAAGAACTGAACCGTTCGCCCTTTTACGTCCTTATTTAATGACACTAAGAAGTACTTACCTCAACCAACTAGACCCGATAGTAGCGGTATAAATGCAATGGATTGGCTTTGTAAAACTTGGCTGCATTTATAGGAGCGGATAGCGGGGAGACCTATGGCGACGAAGCAATTTCTGTTCTCTCCTAAAAAAAAACCTGCAAACCAACAGTTGATTTACAGGCTTTCATTCTTATTTTAAGTAATTTTATCTTAGCACTAATTTATGTGTAGAAATGCTTTCGGTAGTGTGGATTTTTAGTAGATATGTTCCATCACTTAAACCATTGCGCTGGAAGAGAAACTCGCTGGCATTGATGTCTTCGTGTGTAAAGATTAATTTTCCTTGTATATCAAAGATTTCAATAGCTGTAAGATTAGAACCATCATTGCTGCCTACCATAATATTGGTACGAGCAGGATTGGGATAGAAACCAACATTGGCCACTCCTTGTTCTACATCCTCTAAACCGACTGCCCAAAAGTCTAATCCCTCTACAGGAAGTTCTGTTGCGACAACAAAACGAGGTACAAAGTAGTTGATAACAGTATCTAGATAAGCTCTTCCTTTTTCTGGAGACATATCTGGATTGCCCAATAAGTTATCAGCATTGAATTCATCGTCATATGCATCTAAATCCCACCAGTCCCAAGGACCAGAAATGGTATCAGAAGTAATTGCCCAAATATGTTCTTGTCCCTCGACTTCTGCTAGAACTTCTTCTTCTTCAATATTGAGATTATTATCACGAATTGTATTAGAGTATTCATCTACCAAGAAGTACGTATCCAATAAAACATCATTGGCTCCTGATGCATTCCAAGCAGGAATCGCACGACCCGCACCATCCACATTGATTACTTCTTCCTCTGTTGTAGGTACAATCAAAACACCATTGAAGAAGGGTGCATTAGGATCTTTAACTGCATGACAAGCAGCAAAAGGCGAGCTATTTTCATCAATCCAATCAATAGAAGCCAATGCTCCACCATAGGCAAATCCGAAATGTACTTCTGAACTGTATCCTATGTGGTTGGGTTTGTTGAGTGTAATGAAGTTCCCCACTTGACTAGAAGTAGTATCTGTTTCAATAAAACCATTTTCTTGTTCTGGATCAGGAAAACCCAGTCCTTCTAAATCTCCACTACGTTCTTGTTTTACATATACATCAACGATTCCATCTTCATTGACAAACTGGAATTTTTCGTATTCCATTTCTTCTTGTTTATCCAAAGTAGCTACCGCATAGGTAATATAGCCACCTGTTCCTTGTCCCATCATTCCCATACGAGAAGTATCAATGGCATAAGGGTTGCCTTCTTCTGCTACAGACTTTCTCAAATAACGTAAGCAAGTACGTACATCTTGTACACCACGATAGGCTGCATTGATTAAGGTTCCTGTACGAACAGAACGCAAGTCAGAAAGTGGATTCCAACCTAAACGATAATCCATAGCAATCGCTACAAACCCTCTTTTGGCAAGTTGTCTACATGTCGATACGATAGAGCTATCTGTTCGTTCTCCTGAAGTAGAACCATTGGTAACGATGGGCAAAAAGTTTCCTGTATGAATAACTAAGACCACAGGACGTTCTTCCATGTCATCTCCTACTGACTCATAAATATCCATTTCTAAATCTTGTGCAAGTGTGTTTCCAAAAACTAAGTAAGGTAAGTAGTTCATATTATTTCCATAAACTACACTCTCTGTTGTATTCACATCTTCAAAGATTTCATCAAAGTATCTATTTTGGGCTGTTACCCAAAGTGTTGTAAAAATAAGTGTAAAAGTGAGTATGAGTCTTTTCATAAAAACATATTTTGTTGATTAACTTAATTTTTTTAGTGACAAGTCATAGTGGTTGGTGACTTTTTTATTGTAGTGACGAAGGGACGTTGTACGGTTCATTACGTGGTTTTTGGGACGAAGGGACGTTTCTGTTCGATTTGTGCTTTCTTTTTTATTCTCTTACGTCACCCTAGAGAATGAAGTAAAGTGTTCTTTATTTTTAGGAGCGAATGGTTAAGTCCTTCGTCGTATTGGAAAGTCCCGCTATCCGTTCTTATCACCCTCGTAGAGCAAATTCGTGAATTTGCTCTACGAGGGGATACCACTTCTATCGGGGCTAGATCGTTGTGGCAGGAACTTCTTAGCACCATTCACCAATATTATAACTTTTTCAAATCAAATACGGCAGAAATGTATGCCATTCGTCCGATACGAGGACCGCCATATACTTGAAACTGTTTGTTATTTAAAATATTAGAAGCACCTACTTTGAAAGTCGTTTTGATACGAGGGACTGTATAATTAATTTGTCCATCTAACAATCCATAAGAAGGAATCCATCCTGTAAACTGCGGAGAACCTTCAAATAAAAAGCCTTCAACCCATTTGTAATTAACATTGAAACCCCAGTTTTTCAAAGTAAAATCACCAATATTCATTTTGATATTTCGTCCATTGAGACCAATGTTAAATTTATGCTCTGGTGTATTGAATGCAGGAATAATAGGATCATCTGTATCCGTATTCAATCGGTTCCAAGAGTAGTTACCACTTACTCCAAAAAATTCAGCAAAGTAGTAGTTTAAACCAATAGAAAAACCTTGTGTTGTTACCACCTCTTCTGCATTGGCAGCCACACGATATACCTGCAATCCAACAGGAAAGTTACTCTCATCAAATTCTTCGATGTCTAAGCCAATATTGTACCCAATAAAGTCCCTGTATAAAGAGAAATAGTAGCTGGCATCTGCATACAATCGATCAAATAAAACAGTACGATAACCCAATTCTCCACTAATTACCTTTTCAGGTCTAATAGGAGCCACATTAAAAGAATCTAACTTTGATAAGTTTAATCCATCCCGATATTCTCCAAAAGATTCTAGAGTTACCAAGTTATCAAACCCATCAATATTCCCCAACAAAATGGCTCGTCCTACATTGTAACGAAGGTATTGGTCATTCAAAGTCGGGTTTCTAATAGCGGAAGAAAATGCTAAACGAACAATGTGATCAGGTGAATGGGTATAAACTGCCGAAAGAGCAGGTGATACCAAAAAGTTAAAGTTTTGGTTTTTATCTAAACGTACTGTTGCATTTACTTTTAAACGATTATCAATCAAACGTTTTTCGGCTCCTGCATATACTCCAAATTCTTGATTGGTAATTTGATTAAAAATGGTGTCAATAACTTCTTGGTCATTGACCATAGTGGTATCAAATGTTACCTCATCAAAAATAGTTCCTCTGGACTTGGGCGTGTACATACGATAGTTCGCACCAACTGTCAAATCCTCCAAGAAGCTAGGCTTAAACTTATATTCTCCGTGAACATGGTAAAGTGCAGACTTATCATAAAACCCAGTACCACCTTCTAAGTGTGTTTTACCGATAATGCGAGCTTTGGCTTCTTCAAAAGCATCTGTTCCTGGTACTAGATAAGGCATTTGTCCACTAGTAGCAGGTGACTGAGAGTTAGCCGCTTCTCTTGCCAATACATGAAAATCTGCTAAATAGTCTTGAATGTGTTCTTGTGACAAAAAATCTCTTACTGAATCAACAGGATAAGGTAGTCCAAACGAACCTTGTGGTAAACCCAAATCTCTTAGTTCTCCAGGAAAATCTTCCTCCCAATTTACACCAGGAAGGTTTACATCTCCTCTCCACAACTGCTTATATAGTGTTGCCCATTCTACATCAGACTTTGATTGTTCCAACAATTTGAGGGCTGTAAAATAAGCATCATAGGTATCTCCTGCATCCTCATGCGTGGTATAAGCTCTTAGGAAAAAACGATCTTTCTGTCTCAACTCTACTTTTCCTTGATAAAACTTCAAATTGTTTAAGCTAAAACGATTGTCTCCTTGATAAACGGTCGTTCCAGTACCATAGTTAAAGCCAGTAATGATTTCAACATCTTTGGTCAACTTATAATGCAAAGAACCATTCAGCTTTAGGTTTTCAGTATCATAATCCACAATATCTTCCTCTTTGTACCCATCTCTAAAGAAGCGTCCCAAACCAGGATAATCTCTAATATCATTGATATCGGCATCACCAGATGCATCGAATAAAGGGCTAAAAGATTCATCTCCGTAAATATTTACAGCATCATATCCACCCAAATTATCCATACCTACATAGTCTTCTTCATTTTCTTGATACACTTCATCAAAGTTATCTGCGACCCAATCATAAGCTGTCAGATAAGAAGCGTTCAATTTATAGGCAAATTTTTGTTTTCCTTCTTTATTTTCAAATGCTTGTGCCAAACGAATCGCTCCTTCCCAGAGTTGACGCTCTCCTTTCTTGATAGAAGCTGACAATCCTTGATGTAAGAATGGATCTTTGGTCTGCATACTAATCACACCATTAAAGGCATTCGGACCATAATAAGCCGAGTTCGCACCGACCACTATCTCTACTTTTTGGACATCCAACTCAGGCGAACCCAAAAAGTTACCCAATGAAAAGTTCAATCCTGGTGCTTGGTTATCGACTCCATCAATGGTTTGAAGAGAACGTACAGGACTTGTACTATTGAATCCCCTCGTATTGATAATGGTAAAACCTAAACTGGCAGAGGTTTGATCTACTCCTTTCAACGCTCCCAAACCTTCATAGAAACTAGCGGCGGGGGTTTCCTTGATCGCAATGATGTCTAGTGCCTCAACCGTTTGTGGAGATTCCTGTGTTTTTTCAGAAATCCGCCTTGACTTGACTTCGACCTCAACCAAATCAACTCCCCCTGCCTCTTTCATTTTAAATTTGACAGGTTGGCTAGGATCTTCCACCACTATTTCTTGATCTTCGTAGCCAAGATAACTAACTACGATGGAAAAAGGTGGGTCTTGTGGAACTGACAAAGCAAAATTGCCATCAATATCAGTTGGTGCTCCAACAGTGGTTCCTTTAACAACCACATTTACAAAAGGAAGTCCTTCTCCTGTTTCTTTGTCTTTAACAGAGCCTGTCACACGAACTTGTGAAAATAGCTCTTGCATTCCAAATAACAAAGCAAACACTATCATACTGATTTTCAGCACTTTACTCCATCCTTTAGTGTATTTTTTTTGTAATTTCAACATAATTTCTACAGTGTAATTCTTTTTCTTAGATAATAATTGTGTTATGTAACGTCTTAAATTACATAGCTTCTAGCAAAAAAAGAAAGGATTTCTAAAAAAAAGTAAATTTACATGCTTTTTTTAATTTGTAATGATATTTGCAGACAAAGTTTTAATTAATCAAAAACCAATACATTAATTCAATATTGTTACAAAAGGTGGGAGATTAGGGGTTTGAAAAGGTAACGTTTTTTTTAAATGGAGGGTTGCTTTGTGAATGGTAAGTTTATTAGGAGCGAAGGAATTTGATAATGATTAATGGTGAATGCTCAATTATTAATGCGGTTCAGCTTGTGATTCCTTTTTTTTTGGAGCGAAAGTTTGGATGCTTCGTTGCATTGGAAAGTCCTGCTATCCGTTCTCATTCGTGTTGCCTAGCCTCTCCCGCCAGTCTTTTCGACTGGTGGACTAAAGCCTTTCACACGAATACCACTTCTATCAGGGCTAGCTCGTCGAGGACACGACTACTTAGAACCAGTCACCAGTCACTACTCCCCTATCAATCCTGCCTTTTCTTTTCGATAAAAATCTCGGACTAAGAAAAAATAAAAGCTGACTCCTACTATATATAAGGCGGTAGTGATATAGAAGATACTTCCGTAATTCAATCCACTTTCTCGCAAGACTTTAAAAATTAGAGAGCTAAAGAACCAACTTCCTGACCAAATTGAGCTATTGACCGCACTCATCATTTCTCGGTTACGTTCTCCTACATAATACATGGTCATTTCTGCCGTCATTGGACCTGCCAAATTCATCAAGGGTTGACGAATCACGTAGCAAATGATCGCCATATAAATCGCCCATTCCCAAGTGCTAATAAAATCGCTGGTCGCCAACAAAAATAAGGCTGCTACAGATAAGGACTGTGTGACTGTAATAGAGCCATATCCCCAACGTCCTTTGATACTTGGTACGAGTAAAGATCCCACTAAAACCAATACCGATGTCATCGTTCCTAAGAGGGCAAACTGGTTGGAGTCCATCCCAAAAACATTAAAGAAGAAAAGGTTAACAAAGGGAATCGTCAAGCCTGCACCAATGGCGATCACTAAATTGGGCATCGCTGCTCGTCCTATCAACGCCCAATCAAATTGAGATAAGTTGGATTTTTTTTCTTTGAGTTGAGGGACATACTCTTCCTTTTTCATATTGAATACAGCAAATAATGCTAAGAGTCCAAATCCACAAAAATATTGTAAGATACGTCCTTCATGAAAGTAGATAGGGTCAATCCAAGAAAGGATATAAACTAAGCCTCCACCAATAATCAAACCTGCACTTCCTGTCGCAAAAGTCAAGGCAAAAACGCTGGTATGTTCCTCCTTTTTGATATTGCGGAGAATATAGGGAGCTGTAATGATAAAACGTCCTGCGATGCTGATACCTTGTAAGGCAAAAAGAGCGTAGATGATAGGCTTCCATCCTAAATGTACGGCTTGTAATAGGGAAAATATGGCGGTGAAGTAGCCTACAACAATAATGGCATAAAAGGGTTGTAAACGCTTGTTTTGGATGAGGATGCCTAAAGGAATGGCTGTAGAAAAGGCTGCTAAAAAACGACAGGATAGAAAGCTGGCTATATCAGGATCACTGTATCCTAATTTTGATAGATAAATGTTGAGTATCAAGAAGACAGATGAGTCTAAAATACTGACACAAAATATGACTGTGATCATCGCCCAGATAGGGCGTTCTAGGGCTTTGTATTTTTCAAGGAGTTTGATGCAGTTATCATTTTATTTCATTAACACCACAAATGTAAGAAAAGTTTGGATTAAGATGTTAAAAATTAGGGACGACGGGACGTTTTTTTTGAGGTTCATTTTGTGGTTTTTGGGACGATGGGACGTTTTGGTTCAGTTCGTGCGTCCACCCTGTCCTTCGGACATCTCCCGCCAGCGGGAGACACCGTTCTTTTCTTGGTTTTGGGACGATGGGACGTTTTATATCAAAGACAAATTAATTCGATGTTTATAAAGTAAGCACCTTTATGTCACATGTAGAAAATGAACTGTTCGCCCCTTTCAACATCAACGTTATGTCCTTTCAAAAATAGCCCCGATAGTAGTGGTATGAATGCAAAAGCGTTGGCTGCCTAAAACTTGGCTGCATTCATAGGAACGGATAGCGGGACTTT
>JAHDBB010000309.1 GCA_020630635.1 Chitinophagales bacterium | reverse complement strand
TCGCCACAAATCACTATTGCAAAAGTACTCGTAAAAGCTCAAATTTTATAACTTTTTCCTTCAACTACTCAATTTCTTCCTTGAATGGTCTATATTAAGGAATGAATAGAAAAATGAGGTCAAAAAGCCGTTGATTCCATTAATTGAGTCGTTCCGACCTTTTTATGAATGCTTGGTGAAAAAAACTTTTGGAAGGTGAAATCTTACTTTTTCTTTGGGGTATTGTTTCACACGAAAAATATTTAAAAATGAAATTATCCATGAATTTGTTAAGTTTTATGTTCGTTATTTGTTTAGCTTTATTTACGTCTTGTGACGATGAAATCATTGTGCCAGATCCGACTGATCCTATCGGGAATAGTGGAAATGGAAGTGAGAATGAGACGGGTACAAATGCAGATGAAGGACATTTGATTGTCTTGTCGGCTCCTTCGGTTTACAACAATTATTATGCAAGTGTCTTTGATCAGATTATTGATTACCTTGCGAATTTTGCGAACTTGGTAGATGGAAAAGATGAGGTGATTATTTTGGCAGATGCGGAAACCTTGCCGTATTTGGAAGGGAAAGTTCCTGCTGAGATGTTGGTGGAGGCGAATGTGGAAGATATATGGATTCGAGATTTTTCGCCAGTGATTCCATCCAGACAAGTTAAGTTCAATTACTTGCCTGATTTTCAATCAGCATCCGTTTCTAATCTGATAGACAATAGCTTTGAAGATTGGTTTCTGGATAATGGTTTAGAGTATGGAATGCAAACCGACTTGATTTTGGATGGTGGAAATGTGGTGGATAATGGAAGTAATCGAGCGATTATAACAGACCGTTTTTTGTGGGATAATCCCGAATTGACCGAAGCCAATGCAAAGGCACAATTGAAAATTTTGATGGGTGTAAATGAAGTGGCAATTATTCCAGAAGTTGAAGGTGATGCAACAGGACATGCTGATGGAATGGTGATGTTTACTGATGCAAATACGGTTTTATTGCATGAACTTCCCGAACCACAACATACCCAAACGATTCAAGAATTAGAGGCGGAATTTCCTGGTATTCATATTGTAGAAGTAGCAGATTATTATGAGGAAGATAGCTGGCAAGGATTTACTTCTGCTTGCAATATCTTTGTCAATTCGGTGGTGACAGATGAGCATATTTATATGCCGACTTTTAATTCTGAATATGATGATGAAATGTTTGATTTGATGCAAGCGAATACTGATAAAGTGGTGATTCGGGTTCCTGCTCAAGATGTTTGTTTTATGGGCGGAAGTGTGCGTTGTTTGAGTTGGCAGGTGAAAGGAGCGAATAAAGAAGCGATTTTGAGTTGGTAACATTGACTATGGAAGAATACTTTATCAATCGGATTGCTGGCTCATATTTGTGCATAGCAATCCGATTGAAATAATTGATGTCTAAAAAGGTAAACCATTATAAGGTGGCAGATCATAAGGCGGTTTGTTATGTTTAAGCCATTCCTTTTTGCGTTCATATTTTTCAAGAGCTAGTTTTTCTGCATACATTTTTACCTCATCTGAAACAGGAAAATAGTTGTCTTTGATTAGATAGACTTCTGGACGATTGATCATAATACGATTGGTGTCCATTCTTTCTATATAGGTCTTAAACGTTTGAATAATTTGCAATTGTTTGTCATTTTTAGGTGTAAATGAAAAGCCTTCTAAAAAGTGAGCCTTGATCCAAATCGGATAAAAATGACAAAACTTCATATAGGCATTGTGAGCATTATGGTTGTGGATAAAAGCTGTTTTCTCCTCCAATAAATGAATGTGTTTTTTGAGCGTTTCGGAGTCTAAATGAATCAAGATTTTGAATAATTGAAAATGTAGTTTTTGATGAAACCAATGATGATCCCACATTCCGATTAATTTTTTAAAGGCTTGTTTTTCGTTGAGAAAGTAAAGCATCAGCCATTCAATTAATTCATCTTCGTTCTGGACTAATTCAAGGTTTAAAAGCGTACAAGCGACAGCGATTTTGATTTCTATACTTTCGGTGTTTTGGAATAAATGCAGACTTTCTTTGATGTCCTTTTTGAGAGGATGAAAAATGAGTTTGCCAATGAGTAAATGTAGCTTGGTTTCTTCTGATTGGGTTTGTTGATAAAGTTGGTCAAAGCGTTCAAAAAGCTGTTTTCTATTTTTCTTTTGGGAAGAACTGGTGAAGATGCCGATGGCGATTTTTTGCATCATTGGGTTAGGTGAATCAAGGAAGTGATCCAATTCCTTTAAATGCTCGGTGATATACGTCTGGGCATTTTTTTTTGGTCGATAGCCCTTGTAATAGTAACCAATAGAAATGGCTAAAACAAGGTTAAGGATTTTGTCTTTGTCGGGTACTTCTTCTCCTGCTAAAAGCTCAAAAAGAAAGGGGACGACATAGCCTGTTGCGTTGTATAAAGTCCCTTGATGGGCGATGCTGCCTTCTAACATGCTGATGCTGTAAGAACGGACTTTGGGGTCTGTGTCTAATAAGCCTCTAAGGAGTTCTGGAAGGTTGGCTTCGTCGTTGTAATAGGCGTGGCGGAGGTATTGCCATTTGATTTCGTTGAGTGTTTCTAGCATGGATTTTGTTTGGGTTGGGAGTTGGGAGAAAATTCGTGAATTTTCTTTACTTTTTACTTTTTACTTTTTGTTCTTTGTTCTTTGTTCTTTGTTCTTTGTTCTTTGTTCTTTTTGGAGCGAAGGGTTGGGGGCTTCGTCGTCATGGAAAGTCCCGCTATTCGTTCTTATCACCCTTGTAGAGCAAATTCACGAATTTGCTCTACAAGGGTGATACCACTGCTATCGGGGCTAGGTCGTTGTGGTAGGAACTTCTTAGTGCCAGAAGCAGGGGGAATCCTTTACAAAGGAGTACTTTCTGTAACCAATTAGACCCGATAGTAGCGGTATGAATGCAATGCGTTGGCTGCCTAAAACTGGGCGCATTCATAAGAGCGGATAGCGGGGAGACCTGTCACGACAAAGCTACATCCGTTCTCTCCTAATCAAAAAAAACTTTGTTAAAAGACGAAAAATAGTCGGATGTTTTATGAAAAACTATCGACTACAGACTATTGACTATCGACTATATTCGTATCTTTGCAAAAATAAAACTTTTCGGATGCAATTAGAAAAAAGATTGGATGTTTTAGAACAATTGGGTTTTTACTTCAAAGCACAGTCGGAGGAATTGAAATATGCGATGCTCAAAAGTAAAATCGAAAATGCTTGGTTTACCATCGAAAGTATTGAGCAGTCGTTGAATGCCATCGCCGATTACTTTTTGAATCGAGAAAAATTGACAACTTGGTTGGAGCGTTATCCTGATTGGAAAGAACCCGAAAGTCCGCAAACCATCGGACTGATATTGGCAGGAAATATTCCATTGGTCGGCTTTCACGACTTACTGTGTGTCTTTGTAAGTGGACATAAAGCACAAGTAAAAACTTCATCAAAAGACGACTTTTTGATGAAGCATATTATCAAGGTGTTAGGCGACATGGACCCTGAATGCAATAAACGCATCGAGGTAGTCGAGCAACTCCGAAACTTTGATGCAGTCATCGCTACAGGAAGCTCCAACAGCAATCGTTATTTTGAACATTACTTTGGAAAATATCCCAATATTTTAAGAAACAATCGAAGTTCAGTAGCGATATTGACAGGCAAAGAAAGTGAGGAAGAATTGCAAACTTTAGGAAAAGATGTCTTTGGTTATTTTGGTTTAGGCTGTCGCAATGTCTCGAAATTATACGTTCCCAAAGATTATGATTTCCCCTTTTTATTAGATAGCTGGCAAGTGCATTCAGACATCCAGTTTCACAATAAATATAAAAACAATTTTGACTATCAATTTTCCCTTTTATTGTTGAATCAAACCCCACATTATGTGAGTAAATTTGTGATGCTTACAGAACGAGAAAGCATTGTATCGGCGATTAGTGTGGTACACTATGAGGTTTATGAAAAGGAAAGCCAATGGCGGGAACAATTGGATGTAAACGCAGATAAAATACAATGTGCTGTCGCTGATCCTCAACAGTTTTCAGACCTTTTGCCTTTTGGAAAAGCACAAGCTCCCGAATTGTGGGATTATGCAGATGGCGTGGATGTGATGGCTTTTTTGAGGGATTTAAAACAGCCCGAAACGATTTAGTTTTTAACGATTTTCTCCAAGTAAACTTGATCTTCCGCAACGATTTTGACCAAATATACACCATTCGTTAAATGTCCAATATCTACAGTCGAAGAAGGTGGAAAGCTGGTAGATTCCCACACTTGACTACCGCTTAATTCAAATATAGATAGACTTTTGATAGAAGAAGAAGTCTCAATAAAAATTTCTTCTTGGCAAGGATTGGGGTATAAATGAATATTGGAAAAAGAAACTTTTGGAGTGGATAAATAAGCGGTGGTTGTCTGACAAAAATAGTTGTTATCTATAACTGTTTCAATATGTTGATTGGGCGTTTTGCAAGACAGGCAAAATTCTACTTCTTCGGGGAAGTTGCCATTATATATCGCATTTGAAAAGGAAAAAGAGATCTGTATAATTTCATTGGGAGCAATAGCAAGATCTGTATAACTACGATATTCATCAGCACTAATGCACCACCCTCCCCAATTCGAATCAAGAAACAGGAAGAATTGTCTAAGTGTATCTGTTCCATTGTTTTGGATACGTACTTGTGTATAAGCCTGATAATAATGTGATTCATTCCAATCCATCACCTTTAAACTATCGATCACTATATCTATTATCTCAATATCTTCATAAGGTGGAGTATAATCAAACTCCTCTTTATCAAAACCAGAAATGCTTAAATGACCATAGCGTTCAGAGGTCAAATAAAATTGATTGTTTCCAACTGTTAAGTCTGTCTTTTCGACCTCAAATAAATCAGGTGAAATACTAAATGGTTCTATGAAATTTAGATTTTCATCCAACATTCCGACCATTATTTGCTCAATATTTTCATCATAAAGTTGTAACCAAATCTCCTCATTTGGAGCAATAAAAAGACTGGGATAAAGCTCATGATTTTCCAAGTTTTTGGTTTGTACTATAGCAAGGTTTTTATCCAATATTAAAAGGCGTTTAGAGGTCAAAATATAAATATAGTCGTCCAATAAATCGCAATTCAATATATCATTTTCAGTCGAAAAATTGGCTAAAATATTGGTCGAATCATCGCTCATATAAAGTTGATTTCTTGCTTGTAGGAGCCATTGGTCTTCCTCTAAAACATGAATGGTTTGAATAGAATCCAATGTTGAAAAATCCAGACTATCTAAGACCATCCCACTTGTATCAACAACAAAAAGAGAGTCATAAATGCTCATTAAAATTTGTTCATCATTTAAGATAGCAGTACTAGTTGGAAAAATAACCATTTGAGCTGCGAAATTACTATAGACAGTTGTTTTGATTTTAGGAATGCCATCTGAATCAATAATGTGAAAGGCAATAGGAATGTCTACATAGAGATCACCGACACCAGTAGTACCTCCAGCTATCACAATATCACCATTGGGTAATTCTAATAAAGAACGAACAGTGATAACTCCTAATGAATCACCAGATAAAGGTAAATGCCAAATTATATTTCCTGTACTATCTATTTTACTAATAATATTACTACTTGGGCATTCGTGAGTAGTTTTAGTAGAAGCAACAATTAAGCCATTATCACTAGTTGGCAAAATTTGGCTTAGATGTGTAAATGGTGCATTATCTACTACAAAATTCCAATAAGTATCTTGGGCAAAGAGAGAAGTAAATGCACCAACAATCAAAAATAATTTTAGAGTTAATAATCGTAAATTCATAAGGTGGTTTTCTTTCCTTAACGCACCTTACTTTAAAAGCGTTGCCTCCTGTTTGAAAAAATTATTCAATCACAATATCCATCACTTTCCAACCATCATTTTTTACCAAATAAACCGTCATTTCTGCCACCTCATTGACCGTAACTTCCATCTTTGCGGTCATAAAATCCGTTTCCAATTCTCCCAATTCATAACTTTCTGTATGACTGACAGGCAAAGCAATCAATGCTTCCAATACATCACGCGAGGATAAACGCTCCAACTCTTCTATATTTTCTGCTTTCATCAAATCCAAAAATTCACTCATGCTGTCTCGTATTTCTTGCATCATTTGTTCCTTTTCCGTTTCATTTAATCTAGTATCAACCACTTCTTCCAATACAGGTTCCTTTTCTATTTTTACCAACTCTTCCTTGTCAAAACACCCCACAAATTTAGCCAAGCATAAGGATGCTAAAATTAAGAGAATTAGTATTTGTATTTTCTGGATTTTATTCAATGATTGAGTGTTTTTTTATTAGGAGCGAAAGGTTGGTAGCTTCGTCGTGTTGGAAAGTCCCGCTGTCCGTTATTATGCATGCAGCCTTGTTTTAGGTAGCCATCGCTTGTGCATTCATATCACTACTATCGGGGCTATTTTGAGGAGGACAAAACTTCTTAGTGCCAGTTTTGATCTTTGGTATCTTCATCTAAAGAATGAAGCAAAACTTATTGGTCTTTGATTGAAATTTTTTGTGACTTATGTGGTAGAAAGAAACTCACAATATCGACTATCGACTATCGACTATCGACTATCGACTATCATCGAATACTATAAGCCCCATTTTTCCCCACCTTAATTTTAGGCAACTTCCGATGCTTATCAAAGTATTGGTGTACCGCTTCCAGTTCCTCCCAAAAAGCAATCATTTCTGTATTGTCCTTATCCAAGTATTTTTTGAGTTTATACCGAAACGCATCCAACCGACACGGATAAATATGCACAGGTATCGTCCTTTGTCCAGCATTATGTCGCTGCAAACACAACCAATACAATTCCTCAATCGGATTGTCCTGAATCGAGATACAACCAATCGAAGCACATTTCCCATGAATCATAATATAATTGCCAGGATCTTTAGGATTGGTGGTACGAATTTTATCCGACTCATTGGGATAATTGATTTGCATCGAAAGATAAAATTTACTTTTGGGATTAAAATGAGAAATCCGATAAAAACCCTCTGGTACTTGTCTATCCCCTTGTTGTCGTTTAGGACCCCAATCTCCCGAAAGCGCACAAATCGGATAAGACTTTAATAAAACATACTGATCTTTTTCCTTATCAAATGCCCAAAGTTCCAAGACCTTTTCATACTTATAAGCCCGAAAAAACACCTTGTTTTTCTTTACATTTAATCCTTTAGCGTTAAAGAGTTTTTTAATTACAGGAGCCGCAAACTCATGAGCCACTCGCACCCTCGAATAATTGCTAACTTGATAGTCAATGGAGTATTTATTGACAGGAAGTGCATATAAAAAGGTAAAAGGAAGCAAAAATAATAGGTATTTGATAAGAGGTTTCATAACGGATTTTCTACAAATATAAGGTTATTCGTTGTAAACGAATAAAAGCAAGTAAGGATTATACAATCAATACAAAAATCAACCTAAAAACTTT
>JAHDBB010000308.1 GCA_020630635.1 Chitinophagales bacterium | reverse complement strand
TTTAGGAGCGAACTTTGCTAGCTTCGTCGTGACAGAAAGTCCCGCTATCCGCTCTATCCGCTCTTATGAATGCAGCCAAATTTTAGGCAGCCAACGCTTATGCATTCATACCACTACTATCGGGGCTAGCTCGTTGAGGACAGAACGTTTCACAAAGTGAACCGTTTTAGAATTGATTGAAAATTCCAGAAAAACGTGAACTCGGAAATAAAATAATTGATAATTAATAGATTATGACATGAAATCGCATAAAAAGATAAAAGCACGAACTGTCTCTCCCGCTGGCGGGAGAATTAAAGAGGGTGGATTCACAAAACACCCCGTAAAAACCCATTTTCTTATGATATTGAATTTAAAATAACTCCGAGTTCACGTAGAAAAATTATTTTTTAATTCCCCAATACAAAAAAATCCCCTTTGCATTGATACACGCAAAAGGGATTAAAATCAAATCAATATAAAAAAACTAAAACTTTCTAGTGAAAAAATAGGTCGTCATCATTCGATACTTTCAGTAACTATCCATTTATTCCACAACCATCTAGACCCGATAGTAGTGGTATTGCTGCAAAGATTGGCTTATTCAAATGATGACTTCGAGTCACCATTTGATTGTGTAAGGCTAGAGCAGCAATAAGAACGGATAGCGGGGAGACCCAATGCAACGAAGCATCTCCCCGTTCTCTCCTAATAAAAAGAAAACATTTAGACCTTGTTTCTTTTCAAAAATTATTTATTCATCATCAAAACGTCCTCCGTCTGCATCACAATTGAGCGTTACTTGAGCAACACAAGCCGTTGAACTTATAGGCATTCCTGCGGCATCTAATACTGTATAAATCAACGTCAAATCTACTCCAATAGGCGCATTGGTTGGATCAAACTCATCATTGGCATTGACATACGGCGCACCCGAACCACTCCAAGTACCACCAGGTGTCACAGGATTTAAAGCGACCACACCTCCGCATCGAGGCACAATACCTGGACATGTAAAAGAAGGATCTGGGGTACAAACGCAGGAAGGAACAGTAAGGTTAAAAGTACCTTGACATCCATCACCTGTCATCACACCCACCATAATAGAACCGCCTAAATATCCATCAGCTTGTGTCGAACCATCGACCGTTGTACCATCTTCTGTATCACCTGCACAGGCAAACATCAATGAATAAGTACAAGAACCTATTGTTCCAGCATCACAAGCTTCTGTTTGCATTAAAGTCGGAGCTTGAGCAGGCGGATAAACCGTTAAGTCATACGTACTCACTAAAGTATAACTATCTCCTACATTGATCGTCATATCCCCATCTTCATCACAATAAACATACGCCATTACGATCTGATTTTCACTAGCACAACTGGTTGGATTAGCATGTACGCCTGTTGGCATCATATTGTCGGGTAACACACTTCCAGCAACAGGCATAACTGAAGAGTAAACCAAATCCATCGGATTGGCAGCAGCTACCGCAGCCATCCAAGTAGCTAAATCATCTGTACCGTCACCATCGCAAACCATCCCTGTATCATCGGTAACAGGTGTTCCATTGGAACAAGGCGCAATACAGTTTTCAGCCGTGACCGTCAACGTACTCACACACAAAGGATCACCATTGGCATCAATCGGAGAATTAGGTAAATATACTCGGAAAATGGCTTGATCTCCCGTAGCTGGTGCAGGAGGAGGAGCAAATGCCATCGAAGTCCAAGAAAGTCCACCATTCATACTATACTCCATCACAATAGCCGCACAACCAGTAGGCGCAACTGCTAAAGCACAAGCAGGGTCATTGGCTTCTACCAAAGCTGGTGGTGTCGGATAAATCTCAATGTCGATAGAACCTGCTTCTTGATATATAAACACACTTCCATCTTCATTTATATCACAAAGGTAATAAGCATAAAGTGTTGTTGTAGCAGGTGTACAAGCATCAGGTGGCATATTCAAGTCTGCTGCTCCTGTATAAGGCATCGTTGGAGCAGTAGTGGACATATCTGTTGTTTGGTCTAAATACCACATTAAGGTGGCAGGAAGGTCTCCTGCTCCTGGTATAAAACCAGTCGCTGCGTCCGTTAAGTCGGGAGCTTCGCTACCTTCACAAAATATCTGAGTTCCGTCGGCTGGTTCAATCACACTTGGACAAGTAGGACACATCGGCTTCATCAATTGGAAAGTATCCATACATCCTCCTGCATTGATCACCTCTATATCAACCATTGTTCCTGCATATCCAGGTACTTCACTACTACCATTTTCCATTGTAAAACCTTCCATATCTCCTGGACAGGCAAATGTAACTGTATAATTACAAACTGCATCGTCTCTAGTGATTTCAACAGGAGCTTGAGGAGCCGCATAAACCGTTAACGTCAATGTTCCTGCTTTAATATAGAAGTCTGTAATCCCATCACAATCCCGATCACAGCCAATATAAGCATATAAAAATTGATCTTCGCTTCCACAAGGTCCTGCAAACGTTCCTGTCGGTCTGGTTCCGTCTGGCGTAGTCACAGTAGTCGCCCCTAAATCTGTTGTTGTCACCAAAAATTCGGTAAAGGTTCCATCAGGATCACTAGCAGGATTGGCATTGGCAGCCATTGTTTCCCAGTCGGTAATTTCAGTAGTCAACTCACCATCGCAAACAGAAACAGCAGCATCACTCATAGCAGGAGTCGGACAAACCTTAGAACACATGTAAGGTATATCTAATACCCCATCAATGAAATCACAGGTCACAGGAGTACCAACCAAAAGTTCATAAGTAACATCTAAGGTTATAGTAGCTTCACCAAGCGTCCAATCTATTCCATAATCAACTGCTGTATTGTTGGGATAAATACAAATGGTTGTTGTTGAATTTTCATCATAACTTACTCCTGGAGAAGCAAGAGTAATGGTATTGACACCATCTAGATTCCAATCACCAAATCCACCTGTTCCTCCTATATTTTGATCTAAAGAACCATCAGGAATAGCACCATTGATATAGAAAGTAACAAAATAATCTTCATCATTTACTCCTAAAGGTTCAGAAGTAGGCGCATCATCTAAAGGCGATCCTATTGGATGAGAAATATCTCCAAAATCATAGGTAAAGGTATAAGCGGTAGCATTGCCTGCTCCCATTCCAAAAGCAGGAATATCAAAACAAACTGCATTGTTGAATCCTGCTCCTGCAAACTGATTGGCTGGCACTCCATCACTTACATCCAAAGTTACAGACTGTGTAATAGGTGCAGGTGGTCCTGCTGATTCACAACAAGAAGGTGCGCTAATACCAACATCATAAATAACCTGATACTCTGCGGTTCCATCTAAACCACAAACAGGAGGCGTTATCTCATTTACTGTAACCGTTGAGGTAGAACAATCATCCACAAAAGCAATAATAGGCGCACTATTTTCACAATCTATTGTAATATTCACTAAATCGGTTGGTCCCATAGGTGGATCTGGAAATACCAATACATCCATCACGCCTGTTGCTATAGTAGTAGGTCCCGCATCTAAGCATATTACTTCATAACTAATTTGTTGAGACTCAGGTTCACAAACATTGGTTGTTGTTAAAGTATAAGCGTATGAAAAATTATTACAAGATACACCCGCATCTGTATTCACCAACATACCATTGGCATACCAATTCACATCTAAGTCAAAAAATGGATCAGTAACAAGAGATGCTAAATTGAAATCTCTTGGAGTCCCTTCTACTTCAGCATTTACAAAAACAACATTCCCACTTACATCATCTGTGATTGTTGTTGCATGGTCATCAGCATTATTTCCAAAAGTATCTACTGCTTGGAAAGTATAGGGACCATCACTTGCCAATAAAGGTCCAAAAGATTCTGATGCTGATGTACTCCCATTGGGATAAGGAGCTGTACCTGAAGTAGCCACAACATTACCCATTCCATCTAAAAGCTGCCACTCATAGTCACCAGAAAAATTATCATTAAAGTCAATATCTACTGTAAAACTTACAGTACCAGGGCATTCATCCATAGGAATCGTAACAACAAAGTTTTGTCCAGAACAAGCATCTCCAGCCATAGCAGGTAGATAAGAAGAACATTGTGCATCAGGTGGCGGACACGTACCAAAACAAGTAGAAGCAACTCCACCTGTAATATTCTGTGGACAAGGGGTTCCTGCAAAATAATCAAAAGTATAGTTAAAAACTTGGTTATCAGTTGCACCACATCCCATATCAGAAGTTGTTCCTCCTGAAATAGCCTCTCCACTTTGTGGAGGACAAACAGAACCATCTACTGCTTGAATTTCAACCATAGCAGGTCCACAATTTCCAGCAGTTTCTACTGCAACAAAGTCTTCTGGATAAATAGTAACATCAAAACGCAAAGGCTCACAAGCTCCTGTTCCTACAAAATATTCCCCAAAGGACAAGTCTCCATCTGAATCAAATTGACGATCCCAAGGCAGCATATAATACGTTACAACTATTGGATCACAGGTATTATTGGTAACGGCATTAGAACCAGCAACATCAGAACAAGCCGTCTCTGAACCTTCCAGTAATAAATCGGGATTGGTAATTGGAAAATTATCATTGGTGGCTGGTAATGGATCATATGCAGATGGAGCCAATTGTGGCGTGCCTCCAGGAGCATAAACATACCAATCAAAATCTACATAAGGTCGTCCTGTATTAGGATTCACTTCTGCTGTACAACCTGGTTGTAAATTAAAGAAAGGTGTACCTCCGCTACAAAAATCATCTACCATAAAATCAAAGGTCGCACCACATTCTACTGGACAAGCACAAGTAATACTACTTAATGCAAAGGTTCCTGCAACAGCCGCTCCACAACTGGCAGGAAAATCAGCAGGAGTAATCGCTAACTCTACCACTAATAAGTCTTCACCAGTAGGATTTCCACATCCTGGATCGGGTTGAATGATTGAGTTGGCAACAGTGATAGAACCATCACAAGCACTACCCGCAACGACTTCTATATCTGTTACATTGTACGTACCATCCGTATTACATGTCCCTGGTGTAATGGTTATGTCAGCAAAGGCACTTCCAAAGTAATCAGGAAAAACGGGGAAGTTAGCTGCTGGTGATTCAAAACAATATCCATCACAAATACAAGCACCATTGGGCGATGTACCTGTTACTCTATATTTTATCGTGTACCATTCAATATCACATCCGCCAGAGTGTGCTGGAAGATTATCAAAATCATTGTCTAACATATCTGTACCTTCTCCTGCACAAACATCAAAAGGTGTAATCACACCATCTGTTGTGGGTACATATACCAATTGAAAATCTGTTTCGATATTTACGGAACAATTGTTAAAAATATCACAGCTTACACAAGGATCTGTTGTCAAAAAAGTACCCCAATCAACACCTGCACTCCAAGTTCCAAAATAACCACAATCGGGTGCTTCTAACCAATAATAGTCTGCATCTCCTGTAAAAATAGGATCACAAGTTGGTGGAGGGCTTTCATCAAAGAAAGGCTGAAACTGACACTCATCTCCATTTAATCCATCGACCATAAAGGTAAAACATTCATTAGCTGGTAATTGATCTCCAATATTAAAAGAGACAGGCGTAAAATTTCCACAGCTTCCTGTTAATAGTGAAGTTTCTCCCAATCCGCCACTAGCTGGACGAATACAGTTATCGACATTTAAGATACCGTGACCTTGATACAATCCTGGATCATTTCCTGTACAATATTCAAAATAGACTGTTGTTTCAAGCGTAAATTGTCCAGAAACATCGCTAGGGTTTGGATCACAAGTATTGTCTCCAGGTCCCGAAGTTGCATCATAATTGTTGGCAACTAAGGTAACAGGCATTTGATAGGTATTGCTCAAAGTATAAGCATTCATACAGTCATCATTAACAGGTGAAATACCATCTCCTGCTGTACCTGGTCCAACAGGCTCGGTAAAGAGTCCTGAACCTGCACCACCTCCTGCACAATCAATATCAAAGGCGATCATGCCATTAGTAGTAGCATCTGCACTTATCATCACATAAACACAACCACTTGTCGAAGTATAAGTTGCTCCAACAGCAGGTTGACCATCATTAAAACCTGTTGCGTCACCAAAACCCAAAACAGGAAAATTGTATTGGTTGGTTCCATCATAGACCACAACATCATCAAATCCTGCCTCCACCGTATTTACGGTAAAAGTAACCGTTACAGAACTTCCATCACTAGAACAAATTTGTACTCCTTCTCCAGAAACAAGACTGGGATTATTACTATAAGTATCTGAAAAGGTCTCAGTACCACTACAGGTGGCAATAATCAAGTTGGTAGGACAATCATCTATCGTTCCACCAAAAGTATATTGCGCTTGAGTTGGTAAAACCCAAAAGAGGGAACAACAAAAAATGAATATATTCTTTATAAATTTATCTTGGTAAAATGCTTTCATATTGGTTTAGTTTTAGTCAACTCCTAAAGAGTTTAGTCTTTCTTTTAAAATGGGGTTTGCAAGTATTTTGGTTTTAGTAGCAGGAGCTGCTATTTGGTAGGCATTGAGAAGTTCCTCATCTGTATAATCTTCTAAAGATTTTTTAAAAGAGGAAACATTTAGTTTTTCTACATTTACATCATTAGCCAACTTAGCCTCACTTACTCTTGGCGCAGTAGCTTCAATAATGGTATAATTAACAGTCGGTTCTTTGACTACTGCTTGTGCTGCTATATTGTTGACTTCTGATTTTTTTTCTAATACAGGAGTTGCAGAACTAGGCACATTTTGAGATTGTTTGTCTGACTTTTCTACTGCTTCCACTTGTTTCAATAATTCTACAGATTGAACATCCTTTTTTACAGATTCACGTTCTTTCAATTCAGAGGATTTTTCCATTGAATCAGAATTCTCTACTTTATTATGGTTGTACTTATAAGCATTTTGAGCCAAAAGCCCTGTACTCATCATCAATAGAAAACTTAAAAATGAACAACATAGGATTAGTTTTTTCATAAAATTTAATTTTAGTTTACAAGAAGTTATAATTTTATTTGTCACATAGGATTCCCATTTGTTACTTTTGGTCAAAAAGCAACATTAGTAATTTAGACACACAATTCCCATTTACTGATTTTAGTTAAAAAACAGCATTCTTATGTCTAATAGGTTAAGACTTATTAATTATTTGATTATCAATGTTTTAATAGCGCATATATTGCCAAGGTTGACTTCATCGCTAAGATTTGGGGAATCTATTTAACATTTCCGTTTTACAAATATATTTAAATTTATTTACGAAACAACCTTTTGGGGCAAAAAAATAATATCTCTAAGAAAAAAAAACGAAGAAATTAATCCATTTTTTTTACAGGATTATCAAAATGAAAAAGCATAATCCTAATAAATAAAATTAAACTCTTCTAGAAAAAAGAATAAAATATTAGCTTTTACTAAAAAAGATCTCAATTTTACTCAATGTTCAAGGAAAAAAAGTTGCAAAATAGGCAAAAAAGATTTAGGAGACTTATCT
>JAHDBB010000307.1 GCA_020630635.1 Chitinophagales bacterium | reverse complement strand
CTGGTAAACTTCTGACATTTTTTTTAAAATCGACTTAGAATAGTTACATTGTGAGTGAATTAAAATAGGGTACAGCCCAGATTGTCGCATTAGTAATTTTGTTGAGTGTTATTTGATCATTTTTAGAACCATTTTCTGTGTGTTTTGACTGTTCGTTTCCTTGTCTTCGCCAGACAGGCCTTCATTTTTCAGTCGATAAAAACGAAGCAAAAATCTCGCTAAACTTATGGTTCTTGGCACAAAGCCAACACCCCGCCACCCCCAAGTTTAGCAGGCCAACGCTTCTTTTTCGGTTTTAACGTGCCTATTATATGGATGTTTTTTATATGCGAAATCTTGGGATGCACCATTAAAATATCAGCCAAATGAAGTGTAATATATGGATGCCTTTGCTGTTGGGCTTAGTAATGACTCAAACCAGTTTTGGGCAAAAAACAGATGCGACTTTTTATAGTTATGTTCATGATAAAATACATTTGCCACAAGGTCCTATTTCATTTGCAGATGAGGTGGTGTCAGCTAAAAGACTGAATGCAAATGATCCTAGCATTAACAAAGCCCTTAATTTGCCAGAAAATACATTGGGTGGACCCAACTATACACCAGGTAGTACAACAGGAGCCTATACATTGGGATGTGGAGGCGAAATTGTAGTGAAATTTACAGACAATTTGTTGGTGGATGTCAAAGGGATTGATTTGCATATTTTTGAGGTTGGAACAGTAGAGGCAACTCAATTGTTTATTTCTAAAGATGGAGAAACTTGGATTGATGTGGGAAAAATTGGAGGTGGTCGAACGGCTGTTGATATTGGTCCGTTTGTTCAAGATGACGATGAGTTTGCTTATGTCAAGTTGGTGGATTTAAAGGAATGTACTAAGATCAATCCTGGAGCTGATATTGATGCGGTGGCAGCGATTGGAAGTGTAAAGAAGGATGAAGATGAAAAGGAAGAAAAGCCTAAAGAAGAACCTACTCCAATAGAAATCAAACAGGAGCCTGTTGTCCAAATTCCACAAACGCCTCAAGCTCCTAAAACACCTCCACCGCCTCCCATCGAAAAACCTGATCATGTGGAGGGTCGAATGATCGAATTTACACAGACGATTGAGGTTGCCAAAAAAGATTTGACTATAGAGGTTTGGGATAGGAGAGAGGAAGATGGAGATCGTATTTCATTGATCTTGAATGGTAAAAAATATGTGTTGAAAAATCATAAAATTCGGAATAAGAAAAAAAGTTTTCCTCTCAAATTAGACGGTGATACTTACTTGACTTTGCATGCTGAAAATTTGGGCGATACGCCTCCCAATACGGCAGCAGTTTCTTTTGATGATGGTGTAAATGTACAAAAGATTGAGTTGTCGTCTGATATGGGGAAGAGTGAGACCATTTTGATAAAGGTGAAGAAATGATTTTTTTAGTCGATGGTCGATGGTCGATGGTCGATGGTCCGTAGTTTTTTAGTGACAAGTGATAGTGACTTTCTATTCATTTCGTGTTTTTCTTTTTAGGAGCGAACTTTCAGTACTTCGTTGTATGGGAAAGTCCCGCTATCCGTTCTTATAAATGCAGCCAAGTTTTAGGCAGCCAACGCATTGCATTTATACCACTACTATCGGGGCTAGTTCGTTGCAGTCATCCCCCATAGTAACTGAACTATTTTAGAATTTAATTCATTCTGGCTAATCTCATAAGCTGATTGGTCAATTATAAAAAACAACAAGGATTATAAATGAGTGCTAACAAAAACATATTATTTGATACAGGTAAAAATATTACCTTAAATCCTGAAGAACCTTTCTTTGCAGATGCTTCTTATCATCTAGATGTGGAAGTGTGTTCCAAACCTACCTGCGATTGTGGGGGTGTCAGTCTTTTTATCAAAGAAGGAGATACTTTTGAATCTGCTACTATAAAATATAAAGTCAAGGTCAATGTTTTTGATACTTTAGTCAATAGTATTTATGACGATGAGGATTTTACCAGTGAAAAAAGAGATGAATTTTTTCATTTTTATTACGACAATTTGACGGACTATGATTGGAAAGTTCTTAAGTCAATTTATAGGGTGAAAAAGTTTAATTTGGTAGAAGGGGTGAATCCTGATAAAGTATATTTTGAGTTTACTAAAAAAGACTATCGGGAAGTTAGTATGATGTATCAATATGGTAAAATTTTTCCCAATGGGGATTTTTATGTAAACTATCAAGATACTTGGTATCTTTTATTAGATAACTATTGCAAAAATCCAGAGTGTGAGTGTAACGATATGTACTTCCATATTTTTGAAATGGATGCATCCAGACGACCAGAAGATACATCGGTAGGAGTCTATTTCTATAATTATCAAACGAAGGATGTAAAGATAGATGAAGGAAATAAAGAATTGATGAAGGAGATTGTGGCGGAGTTATTTACGATTCATCCCGAAGCGGACCAAATATTTGAGCGAAGAAGCAACAATCTTAAAATTATCTATGAGTTGGCTAAATTTAGATATGAAAAAGAAAATAGACTGTTGAAAACCCATGTAAATAAAGTCGGAAGAAATGAGCCTTGTCCTTGTGGGAGTGGTAAAAAATATAAAAGGTGTTGTTTGAAGAAGTGATCAACTAAATATAAAGCAATGAATGTATTAATTAACAAAGATGATAAGATACTTTTAAATCATGATAAATCCTTTTTTGCAGATGCTTCTTACCATATAGATATGAATATTTGCCCAAACCTCACATGTAATTGTGGTGATGTAGAGATATTTATTAAAAAAGGAGACACATTTGAATCTGCTGACATTGAATATAGTTTTGGTGCCAATGTTCTTAATAAGAGCATTGCAAAAATCAGAGAACAAAATAATCTATCAGATGCAAGGAAAATAGAGACTATTGATTTTTACTCTACTAATTTGACAGGAGAAGATTGGAATATACTGAGAGATGTTTATTATTGGGAAAAGTTTCTTCTGATAGAAGAGGCAGAGATTAGTAAAGTAGAATTTGATTTTTCTAGAGAGCATTATGAAGATGATACATTGATGTTTACTTATAATGACATTTTTCCAGGATCTGTTTTTTTGGTGAGTTATCAGAATAAAAAATATATTTTCTTTGATCATTATTGTAAGAGTGTGAAATGTGATTGTAATGATATGTATTTTGAGATTTATGAAGTAGATTTAGATAGAAAAGGAGAAGATTTATTTATTGGAAAATATTTCTATAATTATGAAACCCAAAAAAACAAAAGTGAAGGACAGAAAATATTGATAGAAGATCTTATTCAAAAATTGAAAGATCGTTATGTAGAGATTGATGTATTATTAACACTAAGGAATTTAAAGGTAAGGACGATTTATGGAAATGCTAAAATTAAATTTTTGAAACAGGATATTTTTTGGGAAAGACAGTTATTTAAAGTGGGCAGAAACGAACCTTGTCCTTGTGGTAGTCGCAAAAAATATAAGCGGTGTTGTATGAAAAAGGAGATGGTCTAATGGGTTGTGTCCTATACCAACTAGCCCCGATAGTAGTGGTATAAATGCAAAGGTTGGCTGCCTAAAACTTGGCTGCATTTATAAGAACGGATAGCGGGACTTGTCTTTGCGACGAAGCACCCAACCTTTCGCTCCTAAAAAAATAAAAATACAAAGATGTTGTATGAAGAAGTCAAGCCAATCCAAACCCGTCAGGTTTTCAAAACCTGACGGATTTAGCCAAGCGATCCAGAAATTAAACGTCTTTAGCCTTCTGCAACAACCTATCCAAATCATACATCGTCTCCGAATAAATGATGGGCGAAATATGTTCAAGGGCATCATTAAACGCAAATTGCTTGACAATGGCATAATCTAACATGTCACTTTGAACATGCGCTTCCTTCATATCTAAGGTCGCCATTGTTCCATCCTCATACTCTTTGTAGTAATCAAAAACACTTCCCGTCTCCACCTTACCAATGCGCCAGCCAAATTTACGCATAGCAGAACGAAATGGATAATCGGGAATCTCTGCACCTTTCATTTGCTCCGTAATCCGTCTGTATTGTTCCATATCTTGTGGACTAAATGCAGGGCGATGCATTTGTTCAAAAGCTTGTTCAATCTTATTGGAGTCCAAATATTCTTGCCAAGTTTGTCGCTTTTCCTCGTCTAATTCGACAGGATGTACGATGCGAATTTCGGCATCTTTTGGTAAAGTAATTTCGTCAAAGTCTGCATTTTCTAAAGTTTGGTCTTGGTTGACCGCAAAAGTTTCTATGAGTTCCTCTTTCTTATAGATGCCCCAAATCAATCCTTGTGCAAATGCAAACATCAAGGGCTTTTTCATAAAGTGGGCTTCCCAGTCTTTTTTGTTCCAAAATCTTGTATTGAGCATATAGTGTTCTAAGCTAATTTTTTGCTCCTTCGCCATTGTTTTAATGTCCTTGTTTAACTTTTTGATTTCTGCTTTCAGTTCTTTTGGTGCTTTGGAAGGAAGTGTCTTTTTGATTTTATCCAACTCATCCAAGTAAGCTAACTTAAAATCTGTCGTAATAAATGCACGATACTTTTTGTCCTCCATTTCTATG
Source organism: Chitinophagales bacterium (assembly GCA_020630635.1). Classification (GTDB taxonomy): domain Bacteria; phylum Bacteroidota; class Bacteroidia; order Chitinophagales; family UBA2359; genus JAHDBB01. The sequence goes on along the minus strand of JAHDBB010000307.1, from coordinate 2,943 downwards.
GATTTGAATAAGTCGATAAATCCAAAATCAGGAATGATGCTATCTAATAATTCCATTCGAGTAATCCCCAAATTTTGAGCGATACTTTCTAAAGAATTGTAAGCGGCTTCCTTGACATTGGGATACTTGGAATGAAAGTGTAGCATTATGTTATTAGCGGCTCTGGCTCCTTTGGAGGAATACATATTGCTTAATAAAGCGGCTGCCAATTCACTTTTTCGATCAATGGCATATTTTTGTAAGGCTTCTGCGACTCGTTCATCTCCCAATGTTGCAGCAATCGGAGTAAGTCCTTTAGTAGTTGCTTTGATGCCTTCTTTGTTGAGGATTAAAGATAGCAAAGTATCCGCAAAATCGGCTCCTTTTTCTCTGTCAAAATCTTCTAAAATCAAGGCGTTTTCTTGTAAGATTTTATAAGTTTCTGTACTTTTTTTATTTTGTTCTTGAAATAAAAATCGCATAAATAATGGATCAACTTTCTTGCCATCTTTCCAATACAAATCGGGTAATTGTGTTTCATCCAGCCATTTTTTAGGTGGCTTTTTAAGTTTTTTATCATCCTTTACTTTTTCAAATGCATTTAGTGTTTGCTGTCTAATAAAATCTTGTTCGTTCAAGTTAGCTAAATGCTCAATAAGTTGTATGCGATGAAGGTATTTGGGGTCTTCTGTCAAGGACTTTTTGAGGATGTCCTTTACTAGTTTTTTCTCCCCTAATTTAAGAAAATAAGAAGTCAAAATCATCAAATTGATATGGGCTGTTTCAACTTTAAACGCTTTTTTGAGTAAGTTTTTAACTTTGGGATTGTCCAAACTTATCAGGAGTTCAATAGCTCCACCTCGTTCCATAAGTTGATCTGATTCTAACAACTTTTGACCTCGTTTAAATAATTCTTCAGGTGTATATAATTCTTTGAGTTTTTGGATAGCGAGGCTTCGGTATCCATTGGCTAAAAAGTTCCAAATTTTGTCGGAATATTGAGAGTAATCATAGCCTTCTAAAAGCTCAAAAGCCATTGGAGGATTATTATTTATTTGGAGAAAGGTCATTAATAATTCAATGGTTTCTGCTTCATAATTTTTTAAAATACACTCGAAAAACATTTCACTTGATTTAGTGATGTTTTGTTTATGGGCTACTTTAAATAACATTTCTTTGACCTCTTCTTTAAAGTTTTCAATAATCCATTTAAACATTTCAAAAGTAGTATTTTCTTTGACATTGGGTACAAAGAAATTCCAATAATAGCTTCTCCATTCTCTCAAGTAATAGAGAAAGAATCTATTCATTACCTCAACAATGGCTTTTTGATATTTATCGCCATAAAGCAGATGGAGCGCAATATGTATATTGACATTGGTGTCCACTTTTAAAATAAACTGTGCAACTCTTAGAAGAAAAGACTCATACTTTTCGGGATTGAAACGACAAAAAGCCAAAAGGTTATTGATGTTAAAATCTGTCTTTCTTGATGTAATAATGTCTCCACCAAAAAACCAGTCTTCAGCATAAGGTTCAAAGGCTTCAGGCATAAAATGAACGATGACTGAAATGGCTTTTTCATCATCTGTTTGTCGTTCGCATTGTGCCAAAAATGTTTGGGGATCTTCCTTAAATTTTTCTAAGAAAATCTGTTCAAGTTGATTGGGTTGGGTTCTTATAAAAGGATTTTTGTCTAAATTAGCGATGTCTTCTTTAAATTGTTTTTTTTGTTGACTTTCCAATAATTTCTGTTGTTGAAAGTAATTGTTTTCGATGTCAATATGGAAGTATTCTATTAACTCTTTTCGATGTGTACTCAAGTCAATTTTGGTAGGATGCCAATGATTGGAAGTAAGATCAATATAGTGAAGGTTTTTCATGTCTAGCAAAATTTTGGGAATATCTTTTTGCTCATTACCTGGCATAGAAAGATGGCTTAAATTTTCTAGCTCCAAAAAAGTATCAGGAAATTCTTTTAAGTCTTTATTACCCGTTAAATTCAACACTTTTAGAGCTTGCATATTTTGAATTGCAGATGGGATTTTAGCAATTTTACAGCCAATCAAATGTAACTCGGTTAAGTTCTCTAATTGGGTTACTTCTATCGGAAATTCTTTGAAATTACAAGATCCCAAACTTAAGGTTTTTAGCTTTTTGAGCTTCCCCAAATTACTGGGAAGTTTTTGGAGATTTTTACATTCTTTCGCTTGGATGGTATGCAAATTAGAACATTCAGCAATACTTTCGGGTAGCTCTTTAATATAGGTATAGCTACAATTGAGAAATTTCAAGTTTTTGAGTTTCCCAATATCTTTGGGCAAGTTGTATAGGGCTTTTAAAGTCACCGTCAAATATTCCAAACTTTCACATTCGACAATACTTCTAGGTAATTTTGTTATAGATGAATCATTGATGATAAGTACTCGTAATTTTTTGAGTTGTCCTATATTTTCAGGCAGATTGTCAAATCTTGTGAGATGCAAATATTCTAAATCTTGAAAGCCACAAAGTGTTTCAGGAAGACTTAATTTTTTCATTGGGTCTGTTAGATGCAAGCCTCTTAAATGCGTTTGTTTCATGACTTCATCTAATTGTTCTTGTATCGTTTGTACATTAGGTCGAAAAGCCTGTTCTATAAAAAAGTTTTCTCTATAGTTGTCACTTGACCAATTCCAAGATAGAAATTCATAGTCGGGAAGAATGCAACCTTTTGCTTCACATTTTTGACAATATTCCTCAAAAACTTTTTGTGCTTCTTCTTTGTTTTGATGTTTTTTTTGTTGCTTTTGAGTTTGATGTTCCAAACTATGGTAATCCCAGATATTTCCTTCATAGGTGGTTATAGTATGGTTTTCCTCGTCCCATTCAATCTCGAAAAAAAGGGTGTTTTCATAAAGTTTGCTGGGTAATTCATATGTTCTTTTCATGGGGTTTTGTTTTTTTTCGTGACTTCATCCTAAA
>JAHDBB010000306.1:2673-7601 GCA_020630635.1 Chitinophagales bacterium | reverse complement strand
GTTCTCTTACGAGATGAAACAGGCGTGGTTGTATGAGAAGACTTGGTAAACCTCGATAAACGCTCCCGAAGTTTTTGTCCTAAGTATTGAACACTTAGATTTTTCATGATAATAGGGTTTTAAAGAATGTTGTAAATAAAAAAACGGATTTATAGACAAAAAAAAAGTCCGACCAGTTTAAACCTGGTCGGACCTTCATTTTTTATTTTATGTTGATAAAAAATTATCCATCCGACCTAAATATTTTGGTACGTCCATCATTCAAATTCGCATCATCAGTTGTAGCAATCGAACACGGCACATACCACGTATCTTGGGCATTCCATAACTGTTCAAAAGACGTACTTATATTCTTTACAAAAGAACCAATGCCTTCTTCGATGACAAACATACCCATCCCACCTGCTTGGGGCAGTCTTGCGCTGATCGCACTCAGGATGATAATGATATGTTGATATAAGAATTGCATTTTAATATTTTATAGGTTGTTTTAAAAATGTTATGTACGGGCAGATCGTATCTGTTCCCGTTTTATGTCAAAAGAATGGCAAAAAAAAAGCCCACACTCGTTTTGAGTCTGGACTTTCAAGCAGATTTCTCAAAACAATGATTAATACACACTTGAAAGCCCATAACAATCTATCACCTCATCAAAGGGATTTGATGCTGAGTTTGTTAAACTTTGGGTGATATTGATTGAAATATGAAGCATTTAAATTTTTTGTTTTGTAATTAAATCAACGATGCAAAACTATAATAAATATTTTTGCCTTGCAAATCATAACCTTTCATCAATCGCTTTTTGACAAAATATGAACACTTGAAAAAACTAACATACGCTAGTAAGTATTACTGTAAATCAAGCAGTTAGCTATATAGACATAAGTATCAAAAAAAATGAAATTTTTTTTATAAAAAGTTACAAAACCAAGTAAATGAAAGCAAGATTTTCGTGCATTTATAGATGGTCTAAACAATTGTAAACCATCATTTTAAAAAATTAGTTCCCTAAATGAATGAAATTCTAATTTTTAATTTCTAAATTTTAAAATAGTTCAGCTACTATGGGGAGGAACTGTAATCAACTAGCCCCGATAGAAGTGGTATCACCAATGTGATTGAGCAAAGGGGTTCGGGCGGCTTGGTGATAAGAACGGATAGCGGGACATTCCCATGCAACGAAGTACCAGACCTTTCGCTCCAAACAAAAAAACTAAAAATGATACGAAATACTGTTGGCAATCTCAAAAGAATCGTAAATTAGCAACTAAAAACAAAACTATGCCACATTATCATCAATTGGGTAAAATTCCGCCCAAACGACACACACAATTTAGAAAACCAGACGGTTCTTTATATTCCGAAGAACTTTTTTCGACAGAAGGCTTTTCAGATAACTACTCTATATTGTATCGACATCATCCGCCGACGATGATTACCAAAGTGGAAGATGCTTATTCAGTTGCGCCCAAAATTGCTTTATCCAAACAATTGCGACATCGAAGTTTTGCAGGCTTTCAAGTTGCGCCCAAAGCCGATTACTTAGAAAGTCGAGTTCCAGTATTGGTTAATAACGACTTGCATATTTGCTTGGCAGCTCCCCAACAATCCTTGCGAGCGTATTTTTACAAAAATGCCGATGCCGATGAGATGCTTTTTATCCATGAAGGCGAAGGAACCTTGCGAACCATGTACGGCAATATCGACTTTGAATATGGAGATTATTTGGTGATTCCAAGAGGCACAATTTATCAGATAGATTTCAAAACCGAAAATAATCGACTTTTTATAGTGGAGTCTTTTTCACCCATTGTCTATCCCAAAAAATACGTCAATAGCAATGGTCAATTATTGGAACATTCACCCTATTGTGAACGAGACATCAAAGTACCAAGAGAGTTGGAAACGCATGATGAAGCAGGAGATTTTAAGATAAAAGTCAAAAAACAGCAGCAAATTTATCCTTATTATTATGCCTATCATCCTTTTGATGTCGTCGGTTGGGACGGTTGCAATTATCCCTTTGGATTTTCGATTCACAATTTTGAGCCGATTACAGGGCGAGTTCACCAACCGCCACCCGTTCATCAGACTTTCGCCGCAGGAGGCTATGTCGTTTGTTCCTTTGTGCCACGCTTATTCGACTATCACCCACAAGCGATTCCAGCCCCTTACAATCACAGCAATATTGATTCGGATGAGGTTTTGTATTATGTAGCAGGAGATTTTATGAGCCGAAAACATGTCGAAAGAGGGATGATTAATTTACATCCAGGAGGTGTACCACATGGACCCCATCCAGGAGCTGTTGAAAAAAGTATCGGTGCAAAGGCGACTCATGAATTAGCGGTGATGGTTGATACATTTAGACCTTTGCAGATTACAGAAGCAGCCTTAGCCTTAGAAGATGCAGACTACTTTAAATCTTGGTTGCCAGACGAAATGATAAAAGGATAATTTAATTATAAATGGTGAATGATAAATTATAAATGTGGTTCATTTTGTAATTTTCTCTTTTAGGAGCGAATGGTTAAATGCTCCGTCGTCCTAGAAAGTCCCGCTATCCGTTCTTATGAATGCAGCCAAGTTTTGTGAAGCCAACGCTATTGCATTCATACCACTACTATCGGGGCTAGTTGATTATGGTTTTGACTTCTTAGCACCAGTTTTAAAGTCTGTAGTCGATGGTCAATAGTCTATAGATTAGCTCATCAAGGAATTGAAAATTGAACCCAAACGATGGACTATTGACTGCCAACTATCGACTCTTAAAATTTCCCCAAAACCAATAAATGAACTGAAACCGTCCGACTGTCACCAGCCACTATCCACCAGTCACTATTAAAAAATCAATATGACAGACATAGAAATTTTACAACAACCTTTTACCCTTCCTTGTGGAGTCACCATTCCCAGTCGAATCATCAAATCAGCGATGAGTGAAAACGATGCAGATAAAGGCGGAAGACCCTCTGACCGACTCATTCGTCTATATGAACGCTGGGGAAAAAGTGGTGCAGGTATTCTGATTTCTGGCAATGTAATGGTAGATTCCAAAGCATTAGGAGAACCCCACAATGTAGTCATCGAAGACGAAACCTACTTACCTGAATTGACTGAGTGGGCAACGAAAGCCCAGCAAGAAGGAACCCAACTCTGGATGCAAATCAACCATCCTGGACGACAAGCTCCTCGCATCAACAAAGAAATCGTCAGTCCATCAGATGTACAATTACCCATGAAAGCCATGTTTGCCAAACCTCGTCCTTTAGAAGAAGACGAAATTTGGGACATTATTGAAGGGTTTGGAAATACCGCAGCCATTGCTAAAAAAGCAGGATGGGGAGGCGTACAGATACATGGCGCACATGGCTATTTAGTCAGTCAGTTTCTATCCTCACTCACCAACCTAAGAACCGATCAATGGGGAGGCAGTTTAGAAAATCGAGCCAGATTTGTATTAGAAATCTATCGCAACATTCGCAAGAAAGTAGGAGCCGATTATCCCGTAGGCATTAAGATCAATTCAGCCGACTTTCAACGAGGTGCATTCACTGAAGAAGAATCCTTGCAAGTCATCAAGATGCTTTCAGAGGAAGGGATGGACTTGATTGAAATATCAGGAGGAACTTATGAACGAGGAGCGATGATGGGAACGATGCAAAAAGAAAGCACTAAACAAAGAGAAGCCTATTTTGCTGATTTTATCGTCAAAGCTCGACAAGTAACTCGAACGCCACTTTTATTGACAGGTGGTTTTCGTACTAGATCAGTAATGGCAGACGCTATTAGAAATGATGAATTGGATTTTGTAGGAATGGCAAGACCCTTTGCGATTTATCCTCGTATTCCCAAAGACTTTTTTGAGGACAAAATGGATAAAATAGCCCCCGTTAATCTAAAGACAGGAGTTAAGTTCGTTGATAAAATGGGCTTTATTGATCTCAAATGGCATACCGAACAACTTCACATAATGGGGAAAGGACAAGACCCTAAACTTAAATTAAGTGTTTGGAAAATTGCTTGGAAAACCATTACCACGATGAATGGTTAAGTCAATTCGCTTGCATTTGGTAAAAATTGCATTGTATTAATAGAGATAACCTTTCAAGATTAATACAATGACCAAAGAAAAAAATGAAGAGAAGGTAAAAGATAAGGGGAATATCTATGACAAAATCTTCAAAGAAAATATTGAACCTGTCTTTATACCATTGATCAAACGAGAATTAGGGATAAAAATAAAATCCTTTCAGGTCGAAAAAGAACATTATCAATCGACTATTGAGAGAGAAACAGATTTTTTGTATAGAGTTACCACAGAAGATAACAAGACCTTTTTACTGCACATTGAGTTTCAAACGAAGTTGGGAAAAAAGATGCTTTATCGCATGTCAGAATATCATGGGATCACTTTTAAGCGTTATAAAAAGCCCATCAAACACATCGTTATTTATTTGGGAAAGCCTAAGATAAGAGCCAAAACCCACTTGGAAGGCAATGAGATTTTTACAGGCTATGACCTCATTTCTCTCAATCAACTCAATACCGATGAATTATTGAGTTCTCAAATTCCTGAAGAAGTATTGATTGCCATTCTCAGTAATTTCAAAGAAGAAGATACCGAACGCATTTTACAAGCGATTGTCTATCAACTTAAAAAGATAAGTGATGGTCCCAATGACCTAAAAAAATACTTAAATCAATTGACTATTTTTTCCAGATTGCGTAAATTAGAAGTCAAAACAACTAAAATCATTTCAGATATGCCTATACACTATGACATCAAAAAGGACGGTCTTTATAATTTAGGCCTTCAAGAAGGAAGAGAGGAAGCTGAAGAACGAGCAAGAAAAGTACAAGCAAAACTAGAAAAAGAAGCCAAAGAACAACGAGAGAAAGCCAAAGAACAACGAGAAAAAGCCAAA
>JAHDBB010000306.1:0-2573 GCA_020630635.1 Chitinophagales bacterium | reverse complement strand
AAAGCCAAAGAACAACGAGAAAAAGCCAAACAAAAGCAAGTCGAGCTGGATCAACAACGAGAAAAAGGCATCAAAACGCTCTTAGATTTAGGTGTGCTAACAGATCAACAAATTGCTGAATCTTTAGATGTTTCAACCTATCTTGTCAGAAAAGTTAAAAAGCAAATGAAGAATGAAGAATGAAGATTCCTGACAATATTTTGAACATAGACAAGAATAAAAAACGTCATTAAAAAGTTGAAACTCTGCCAAAATAGCCCTGATAGCAGTGGTATTGCTGCGTTGAGTGTTGGCGTGGGTTGCAGCGAGGCAGCAGCAATAAGAACGGATAGCAGGACTTTCCAATACGACGAAGCAACCAACCCTTCGCTCCTAAAAAAAGCACGAACTGAACCGCATTAATCATTCACCATTCATAATTTACCATTATCAAATTCCTTTCGCTCCTAAAAAAATAGAAAAAAGAACAACTTTTGTTTATATCAAAAACATATCAAATACTCCTTTTAGAAGTAGCTTATTTTTTACTACTTAGTCGTTTTCCTAAACAAACCATTGAGCCATTAGTCTGCCACGACGAACCACTCAAAACTCGCCTATTTTAGTAACGATTAAAAAAATAAGTATGTCAGAAAATACAGTTTTAGAAACGCCCGAAATATTAGAAGATTTTTTACCATTGAAAGGAACGGATCACATCGAATTTTATGTTGGTAATGCCAAACAATCTGCCTATTTTTATCAAGCAGCTTTTGGTTTTAAATTAGTCGCTTATGCTGGACCAGAAACAGGCGTGAGAGACCGAGCTTCTTATGTCTTACAACAAAATAAAATCCGTTTTGTATTGACTACCAGCATCGTTCCTGACTCGCCTATCAACGAGCATGTAAGCAAACATGGAGATGGTGTGAAAGTCTTGGCACTTTGGGTAGATGATGCGTACAAAGCCTTTGAAGAAACCACCAAAAGAGGAGCTGTCGCTGTACTGGAACCCCAAACATTAACTGATGAATTGGGAGAAGTCAAAGTTGCCGCCATTCAAACCTATGGCGATACGATTCATAAATTTGTAGAACGTACCAACTATAAAGGTGCGTTTATGCCAGGCTTTGTCAAAGCTGAACCAACCTTTGAAACCACACCCATTGGATTACAATATGTCGATCATTGTGTCGGTAATGTTGATTTAGGAGAGATGGATCAATGGGTCAAATTTTATGAAGATGTGATGGGTTTCAAATTGTTGATTACCTTTGATGACAAAGATATTTCGACAGAATATACCGCCTTGATGTCCAAAGTGGTTTCTAATGGTAATGGATATGTGAAGTTTCCGATCAATGAACCAGCCGAAGGAAAACGCAAATCTCAAATTGAGGAATATATCGAATTTTACAAAGGAGCAGGCGTTCAACACATCGCTATTGCGACGCATGATATTATCGAAACCGTTGGTGAATTGCGAAAAAGAGGTGTCGAATTTTTATATGTTCCTGATACCTATTATGAAGACTTATTGGATAGAGTCGGAAGTATTGAAGAAGAAATAGAAGCCTTGAAAGCCCTTAATATTTTGGTCGATAGAGACGAAGAAGGCTACTTACTTCAAATCTTTACGAAGCCTATTCAAGACCGTCCAACTGTTTTCTTTGAAATTATTCAACGCAAGGGAGCCAAGTCTTTTGGCAAAGGAAACTTTAAAGCCTTATTTGAAGCTATCGAAAGAGAACAAGAAAGACGAGGTAATTTATAATCTTACCAATCAATAAAATTGTAGAAAAGCAAGGCAAACTTCTGTCTTGCTTTTTTTATTGGAAAACATTTGCTAATTTGAGTGATGAATTTATGTTTAAACATCAAGAAATACTTAAAATGCAAAAAATACTATTCTCATTATTTATGATAGCGTTTATGTTTGTTGGCATCAATGCACAAGATGTTGATCCCGACAAACGAGGTTATATTGTCAAGGTCGGAGACAAAGCCGCCGATTTTGAGCTGGTTTTAGCCAATGAAGAAGGAACCAAAGTTACCTTAGAAGACATGAAAGGCAAAGTCATCATGCTCCAATTTACAGCAAGTTGGTGCGGTGTTTGTAGAAAAGAAATGCCCTTTATCGAAGAAGAAATTTGGCAATTGCACAAGGACAAAGACTTTGTTTTGATAGGTGTAGATAGAGACGAACCCTTAGAAAAAGTCCAACAATTAGCCGAACAAACAGGCGTAACCTATCCATTGGCTTTAGATCCAGGAGCCGAAGTTTTTCAATTATTTGCTACTAAAAAAAGTGGTGTGACTCGCAATGTCATCATCAATCCTGAAGGTGAAATCGTCTATTTGACCCGACTTTTTGAACGAGAAGAATTTGATGAAATGAAAGAGGTCATTAATGAATTGATAGAAGAAAATGAAAAGGGCAAGAATGGTAAAAAATCCAAAAAGAAGAAATTGAAAAAAGGAAAGAAAGCCAAAAAGCACAATAAATCCTAAAACCATTATTCCATGAACCCATTAAAATTATCCCTCTTTCTTTTCCTATTGACACACACTATTTTTGCTCAAAAATTGGATAC
>JAHDBB010000305.1 GCA_020630635.1 Chitinophagales bacterium | reverse complement strand
TCCCTACTTTTGGCACAACAACCCACTTTACTTAAAGATATTCGAGCTGGTTTATTATCAGGTTTTGAGGAAATTAATGATACTGAAAAGCCCTTTATTTTGAATGGGGTTATGTATTTTGCAGCCAATAATGGCACACTTGGTCATGAACTTTGGCGTACAGATGGTACTTCTGCTGGTACTTATATTGTGACAGACATCAATCCTGGTGCTGCCTCTGCTAATCCGCAAGATTTTTTTAATTATAATGGCTCCCTGGTCTTTATCGCTGAACGCAATGGTCAAGGTCAAGAAATTTGGATCAGTGATGGAACCTTTGCAGGAACCAATTTATTGAAGGATATTAATGAAGGAGCGGATGGTTGTTCGCCCAATGATTTTGTCATATTTAATGGATCACTTTACTTTAGCGCACACAATGGTTTTAAAGCAGGACTTTGGAAATCGGATGGAACTCAAGTGGGAACTACTTTGGTAACAGAAATCAATGTTCGCAATCAAACACTTTCTATTATCAATAACAAGTTGGTTTTTGGAGGCGAAATTCCGCAAGATGATTTTGGGAGAGAACTTTGGGTTAGTGATGGCACAAGTGAGGGAACACTACTCTTAAAAGATATTTATAGTGGAAGTCATGATAGTAAACCTGAAAATTTTTATAAGGTTGGCAATCAACTATTTTTTACCATTAATGATCCTCTTCCTGCTATTTGGAAAACAGATGGTACGCCTAACGGTACACAAAAAGTAAAAGATATTGCTTTAGATAATCAGAGTGAATTTGTTGTTTTTCAAAATCAGTTATTCTTTACCTCTGATGAAAATGACTTGGGTTATGAGCTTTGGAAAACAGATGGAACGGATGCTGGAACGGTCTTAGTCAAAGACATTTCTCCAATGATGGATGGTATAAATGAAGGTTCTGACCCTACGGAATTTTTGGTACACAATGGTTCGCTTTATTTTATCGCAGAACATCCCGAATTCGGTCGAGAGCTTTGGATCAGTGATGGAACGAATGAAGGAACTCAAATATTTATTGAGATTGAAGAAGGGGAACTTTCTTCTATTTTTTCGACTTTTCCATTAACTGCCATTGGCAATGATATTTACTTTACGGCTTCTCCTGAAAGTTTGGATATGGGGAATGAACTTTGGAAAACAGATGGTACAGCGGAAGGAACTCAAATGATTGCAGACTTGTATGAGGGGGAAGAAGGTTCCTCGCCTAATCATTTAACACTTTTAGGCAATCGTTTGCTTTTTATTGCAGAAAGTCCTGCTTATGGAAGAGAATTATGGTCTTATTCGGAAGATGATTTGGTTGGTTTGTCATCTATCAATGAAACCCATCACTCTTTAAAAATTTATCCAAATCCTACGGCTGATTTTGTTTTTATTGAATTAGAAAATGAGGTCAAAAAGGATGGTCTGGTTCAAATCAAAAATACGGCTGGACAAATTATTTTAGAACAGCAATTAAACAAAAACAATCTTGTTTCGTTGTCTTCTTTGAAAAATGGCTTATACTTTTTAGAATATTCTGATGGTCTAAATGTTTGGGTCAAAAAAGTCCTTGTTCAAAATTAATTTTAAATCATTCCTAAGTGTCAAATACTGAAAAGAAAATCATTTATCTGTTACTTATTTGGTACGGAGGCGGAATCATTGCTCATAATTCTTCTTTACTTTTTCCTTTTACACAAAAAATAACGGACCTTTTATTATTTGCGACAAACTCGCTGGTTTTGTTTTCGGCTTATGCTAAAAATCGAAATTCCCTTTTAATTATTGCTTGTTTATTGGCGGCTGTCTTGACTTTTTTTATAGAAGTAGCTGGCGTGGCAACAGGGCAGATTTTTGGGGTTTATGAATATGGGGCTACGATGAAATGGCAGGCTTGGGGCGTTCCTTTTGTTATTGGCTTTAATTGGGTGATTTTGATTTTGGCAGGTTTGGATATTTCGCAAAAGTATGTTTCTTTTTTATATCCTCCTTTGTTAGCGGCTCTTTTAGTCGTAGGATTCGATTATGTGATGGAACCTGTTGCTATGAAATTAGATTATTGGCAATGGGCTAATGATGTGATTCCTTTGCAAAATTATGTGGCTTGGGGAGTGATTGCTTTGTTCATTGCAATGGTATTTAAGCATTTGAATATTAAAACGGACTCGCCTGTTTTGCGTATATACTTACTTATACAATTAGTGTTTTTTGTGCTTTTGCGACTTACTTTGTGAGAGAAAATGAGCTATATTTGTAAAAAGAAAGTAAATGTATATCAATGATTATGCAAGATAAATACATCAATCCTTTGACTGATTTTGGATTTAAAAAATTATTTGGGACAGAACCCAATAAAGATTTATTGATTGATTTTTTAAATCAGTTATTACCTTCCAATAAAAAAGTCAAAAATCTATCTTATACTAAAAATGAGCATTTGGGAAATAGTCCAATAGACAGAAAGGCTATTTTTGATTTGTATTGTGAAAGTAAGAATGGAGAGAAGTTTATTGTGGAAATGCAAAAGGCTAAACAAAATTACTTTAAGGATAGAAGTGTGTATTATGCCACTTTTCCGATACAAGAACAGGCTAAACGAGGTGAATGGAATTATAAATTAAATGATATTTTCACCATTGGTATTCTTGATTTTGTTTTTGATGACACACCAGATAACAACTATCTCACAACTGTCAAATTGAAAGATCAAGATTGTCAAGTATTCTATGATAAGTTGACTTTCATTTATTTAGAACTTCCTAAATTTACAAAAACAGAACAACAGCTTCAATCTAAATTTGATAAGTGGATGTTTGTTCTAAAACATTTGGCAAATCTTCAAAATCGTCCTACTGCTTTAAAAGAAAAGGTCTTTAAAAAACTATTTGAGGCAGCAGAAATTGCTAAGTTTTCTCCCAAAGAAAAACAGCAATACGAGGATAGTTTAAAATATTATCGGGATATAAAAAATGTAGTAGATACTTCTAAGGAAGAAGGTAGGGAAGAAGGTAGAGAAGAGGGCAAATTAGAAGGATTAAAACAAGGTAAAGACGAAAAAAGTATGGAAGTGGTCAAGCAGGGATTAAAAGAGGGACTCAGTGTTACTATGCTTTCTAAACTGACAGGATTAAGTGAAGATACTATTAGAGAAATCCAAAAGGATTTTAAATTCTAAGATTAAAATCCTAAATTTTAAAGCGGTTCAGTTTGTAAGAAATAGTGTCCTCAACGACCTAGCCCCGATAGTAGTGGTATAAATGCAAAGCGTTGGCTTCAAAAAACTTGGCTGCATTTATAAGAACGGATAGCGGGACTTGCCTTTGCGATGAAAGAGTAATAACCATTCGCTCCTAAGAAATAATTTCAAAATCAAAAATCAATATATGACTCCATTTGAACGAAAGGCTTTTAAGAAAAAAATTGAAGAACGCATAGTCCTTATTAAGGAAGATATAGCCGAGTTGGAAGAACTGACAAAGCCGATCAAACCCGATGTGTCATTGGGTCGTATCTCTCGAATGGATGCGATCAATAATAAAAGTATCAACGAAAAGGCGCTTCGCAATGCAAGAGAAAAATTGACGAAGATGGAATATGCGTTGGCGAATATCGAAAATCCAGACTTTGGTAAATGCAGTATTTGTAAAAACGATATTCATCCTCGCCGATTGCTATTTATGCCCGAAAGCAGTAAATGCGTCAATTGTGCAAAGTAGTAAGGAGTGACAAGTGACAGTGATTTATTACTTGATTTTGGGTAAGACAGAAATCCTATAAATCTCGACCAATCCTATAATCCTATTCTTTTTTTGATTAGGAGAGACTAGCTTTTCTTTTATCGCATAGGTCTCCGTCCTGCTATCCGTTCCTATGAATGCAGCCACGTTTTACGAAGCCAACACTTCGTGCATTCATACCACTACTATCAGGTCTATGCAAGCAAGGACATCCCCATTATCAAACTAAGCTTTGTTGTAATAAGACCAATAACATTTGAATCAAACCGACCAAGCCTCCAATAAAGAAGCCCATTTTTTCGATAAAGCCCAATTCCTTTTTAAGAATTCCCATTAACAACTCTTCCAAACGATCTGTCGAAAAGTTCTGTACTTTATCGGTTACAATCGCCTCAATATCCAAGTGTTCATCCAAACTATTGACATATCGTCCAATCATTCGAGGAGCCAAAGGCGTGATTTCACTCATAATTTCCCGACGGATATTGTTTTTCAAATTGTCTGTCAAAAACATATTAATCATCGGATATTTTTCAGGAAAATCATCTTCTAAGTAGTTGTCAATCTTCTGATCTACCATTTTATTGATTAACTCAATTTGCTCTGGTTTGGTCAAACGCTCCTTCAATTCGTCCGTTGAAAATAACTCATCTGCCACCATTTTACCCAACTTGACCGCCATTTCCTTCTGTCGCTTGGGAAAAACCCCTTGAATCTCCCAAAGTAAGATTTTCCTAGGTTCTTTGGGTTGAAAAAGCATCTTGACGGCTATGTAATTGGTAAACCATCCGATAACTGCCCCTAAAATTGGCATAGAGGCTAATAAAATATATTGAAAAATTTGTGGATTTTGCAATGATGAAAAGTGTTGGTGATTTAAAATTTGGAGATATATGGTCTCCTTCTATGTGATAAGATAACACCAAAGGCTATCTTTTCAGTTCATTTTTTAGACGTAAAATTTGTTAATTTGTCAAAACTAAAAGCCACAAATACACGAATAAAACGTACTCGTATATTTGTGACTATAATATATTTGATAATACTTGACTATTCCGCAATCACTAAAAACTTATTCTTTTTGCCCTTTTGGACCAAAATAAATCGATCATTCAATAAGTCATTAGCTGTAATCGTTCCATCCAATTTGACCTTCTCCATATTGATGCTAATCGAGTTTTCTTTGAGACTGCGACGAGCTTCTCCTTTCGATTTCAAGATTCCTGTATGATCTGATAAGAAATCCACCACATCCAAAGAATCGCCATGTCCTTTCTTATCCAATTTAAAAGTAGGAACTCCTTCAAATATCTCTAAAATCTCTTGATCTGATAAAGCCGCTAAGGCTTCTTTACTTCCTTTACCAAACAACAATTGAGAGGTAGAAACGGCTTTTTCATAAGCTGCTTCATCGTGTACCAATATTGTTACCTCTTTTGCCAACGTTTTTTGTAAAAGTCGTTGATGTGGAGCTTCGTCATGCTGTTTTTCCAAGTCCAAAATGGTTTCTTGATCCAACAAGGTAAAGACTCGAATGTATTTTTTAGCATCTTCATCACTCGCATTGATCCAAAACTGGTAAAATTGGTAAGGTGATGTCTTGTTGGCATCCAACCACACCGAACCACCAGCCGTTTTACCAAACTTCGTTCCATCTGCTTTGGTGATCAAAGGACAGGTAAAGGCAAAACCTTCTCCCCCTCCAATACGACGGATCAATTCTGTTCCTGCTACAATATTGCCCCATTGGTCAGAACCTCCAAATTGAATCTGACAATTATGTTCTTTGTGTAAATGGTAAAAATCATAGCCTTGAATCAGTTGGTAAGAAAATTCTGTAAAGGAAATACCTTTTTCCAAGCGACTTTTGACAGAATCTTTTGCCATCATATAGCTAACCGTCAAATGTTTTCCGACATCTCTCAAGAAGTCCAAGACATGCATATCTTTAAACCAATCGTAGTTGTTGACAATGGTAACAGGATTATCTCCTTCTGTATGACAAAGCAAGTTTTCCAATTGTTTTTGGATAGCTGCAACATTATGATTCAAGACTTCTTCGGATAAAAGATTGCGCTCTTCACTTTTACCAGATGGATCGCCGACCATTCCAGTAGCACCTCCTACAAGGGCAAAAGGTTGATGTCCATAACGTTGAAAGTGGACTAAAAGCATCAAAGAGGCTAAATTTCCAACATGCAGTGAGTCAGAAGTCGGATCTACTCCAATATAGCCAGCGATTTTTTCTTTGGCTAGTTTTTCTTCGGCTCCGGGAGTGATGTCGTGGATCATCCCCCGCCAGCGTAATTCGTCGATTAAATTCATTTTAAGGATTTTAATTATTTTTACGAGTTTTCTATATTTTTTTGTTCAAAAACGAACAATCTTTTTTTGTGTTAAGATTTTTTCTTTTTCCAAGATTCGGACAAGATAAGTACCTTGTTTCAATTCTGTCAAATCTACCACATCTGCCACCAATTTTGTTTCAAAAACCTTTTTTCCTGTCATCGTCCAAACTTCCAAGACACAACTATCATACTTTGGTTCCTTTTCTATATAAAGAAAATCCTTTACCAATGTCGGATAAATTTGGATATTCTCCACAATGGTTTCTTTAATAGAGGTATTCATCATGGTATCTTCTTGTTGATAGTGAATCCAATACGTTTTGTCTTGTACTTCTTGATTCATTTCCATTCCACCGATCAACATAAATGTATTTTCATCTAATCGGGCAATTCCTCGCATGTCCATAATGGGTACAATCGTATCGCTTTCTACATTCAAAGAATCTATCAATGGATCATAAGATAAGATACGATTCAATGGCGGCACACCTCCAGAACCATTATAAGCGACTCCATTGTAGTTGTAAGCGGTAGCGGCTCCTCCCAACCACAAAACTTGATCATTCCATTCAGTCGCTGCCATTCGATAACCCAATGCCAAACTATCTTCATAACCTGTCCAAGTGATTTCGCTAGGGTTCTCTGGATTGATGACTCCTTTCCTAAAATAGTTGGTCAAGACAAAGCTAAAGGTCGTTTCTCTTGCGCCTCCTGCATAATAAATCGTATCACCAATGATCGCTCCCGAACCTCCAAAGACTTTATAATTTCCTGTATTTTCGACAGGTGTTCCCGTAGTCCAAGTATCCAAATAAGTATCATAAATTTGAACATCGTCCACATTCCCAAAGTCATGCCAACCTGTTACCACATAAATCAAACTATCTTTCCAAACGGCTTGTACTTGGTCATCTATCGAAACAGGAATATCAGCCCCTTCGCTATAAGTATTCGTCAAAGGATCATAAATAAAGACTTTCTCAGAAGAGGCTTCTCCTCCACTACTAAAGACGGTATATCCTCCAATGATATAAATTTTATTATTCACCGTATTCGCTCCTGCTGCAATGACGGGCAAATCCAATGGCAAATCAGGTATCGTATCCCAAGTATCTGTTGCTGTATTGTATCGAAAGGATGCGTTACTAATACCTGACCATAATTTAGTCGTATCAATCCCTCCAAATGAATAAACGTAAGTAACATCATCTATCACCGCTTCGGCTACCGCATTGTTGCTCATCGCTTTCGGCATTAGCGCACGTTCTTCCCAGATCCAGCCTTCTTGCGACCAAACATTTATACCCCAAAAGCATAAAAAAAGGATCAATAGTTTTTTCATCGTTTTTTGTTTTTTAGTTCATAGTTGTGGTTCATTTTGTGCTTTTGTCCACCGCATTCTGCTATCAGCTTTTAGATTGATATTCGACAAA
Organism: Chitinophagales bacterium; assembly: GCA_020630635.1. GTDB lineage: Bacteria > Bacteroidota > Bacteroidia > Chitinophagales > UBA2359 > JAHDBB01. Next base: position 81 of record JAHDBB010000305.1, on the reverse strand, counting down.
CTTTGTCTTCTTTTCTTATTTGTTTTGTAGGAGCGAATATTGGGGTGCTTCGTCGTATTAGAAAGTCCCGCTATCCGTTCT
>JAHDBB010000304.1 GCA_020630635.1 Chitinophagales bacterium | reverse complement strand
GCGTCAAGCCTTGATTTTCACTTTTTTTATCAAGAAAAAGAAAACACTACTCCCCACTAAAAAAAAGCTGACCCCCCACACCAACAAACCCCTGCTCACCATCCACCTTCTCCACCTCCACCAGACCATTCGGCAAAGCCGTCACCGACACAAACTGCGGAGTCGCCACCATAGCCCCACTCGCATCCACCAAACCCTTCAGACCATTTTCCACAATAACAGAAAGATGCTCATTCAATAAAACAATATCCTCAAAAGTCTCCTTCTTCTTACCCAAAAAATTACCACCAAAATCAGCCAAACGTTTTTTACCTTCCTTTTGTACCGACAACAAACCATTTTTCATCGCATCAATTTTCTCATACTCCAACGGCATCAAAGGACCATGATTTCTACCCACCAAACCAAACAAGGTAGCTTTATCCTTATCTCTACCCACAATCACAGGACCATCATCAATCACCTCCAAATAATCATACTCTGTTGGAATGACCTCTTTTCCATCCTGTGCCAAAAGCCCAAACTTTCGCTTATTAGAAGTCACTTTCGTAAAATCACTTTCAAAGCGTTCAATAACCCGATACTTTTCCTCAACGATTTCTTTTCCATTGACATCCAACAAACCATAAAATCGGTCTTGTCCAATAAATATACTGGTACCATTGGGTTGACGCATAATACGGCGATAATCCATTTGAGCAATTTCTTCCCCTTCCAAATCAATTACACCTTGATGTTGCGGATCAGTTTTCACAATTGCCCAGCCATTTTCATAATCCAAAGCCGTAAAATATTGAGGAGTCACCATCTCTTTACCATCCACATCAATGTAACCATAAACATTGTCTTTGCGAACAACCGCCCGACCTTCACTAAAATCATAGACTTCCTCATAATCCATTTTAGAAACTTCTTTACCATCTATATCAATAAAGCCCCATTGATTATTATACTTGACCGCAATTCTTTCATCTTCGACATCTCGCAAGTCCTGATATTTAAAATCCGAAAGTTGTTTTCCTTGTCGATCAAACAAAGCCCAATGATCTTCATCTCGTACTTTCAAATGATTTTCGCCGACAAAACCAATGCTAAAATATTCCAAAGGCACGACTACTTTTCCTGTTTTATCAATCACACCATCTTTTCGCAACACCTCATTTACAATCGCCACCCCATTTTTAAAATCTGATGCATTCGTATATTTCATTGGAATTACTTCCTGACCTTTAAAATCAATATAACCATACTTCGCACTCTTTTTACCCACATATTCATACTTTCCCTCTTTAGTTGGAATACTACCACTGCTTTTAATAGAATCAACTTTCACTTTTGCCAATCCATCTTTAAAAGGATAAATATCATGGTATTTGGGTTTGACCAATTCCACCCCTTTTACATGAAAAATCCCTTTTTTATTGTCCTTTTTGGCTACCACCAAATCATTACCCAATGGCATTAATTCATCATATTCTATAGGAATCAACAACGTTCCTTCTTCATCATACAAGCCTCTTTTATTTTCTTTGGTTACTTCCACCAGTTCATACAAAGACACCAATCGCATATCTCCTTCACCTTGATAATCTTGTGAAAAAGAAGATAACTCAATGGCTGCATCAAAAGTATTAATTTCCTTTCCTTCCTTATCAATCAAAATATACTGACTACCCGATTTCACCTGAGCCAAGCCATTACAAAAGAAGCCCACTTCATCATATTTAGCAGGGATCACAAGACTACCTGACTGATCCGCATATCCCCACTGATTGCCCGACCTAAATGGAATCAAAGAAGACATATCCTGTACAAAGGTCATACTCGTATGAAACAAAATCAGAAATACTACGAATATTAACGAGAAAGCAGATGATAATTTCATAACAATATTTTTTATGTGAATTTACGAAAAAAATAGATATAGAGTTTGTTAAATTTTTATCATTGTTTAGGAGAGAACGCAAACAGCTTCGTCGTAACAGGTCTCCCTGCTATCCGTTCTCATTCGTGTCGCCCCGTTTTAGGCAGCCAACGCTACTACACGAATACCACTACTATCAGGTCTATTTTGCACAGACACTATCTTAGGAGTTCAGTAAATCATGTCAAAGCTTGTAATCTTTCAATCAAAGACAAAACGGTTTTGCTTCATTCTTTAGGATGAAGAAACTCCAAAAGGTTCTATCCTCAACCAACTAGCCCCGATAGCAGTGGTATCGCTGTGAAGCAAGGCATTGTAGGAACAGATAGCATCTGTTCGAGAGGCTAGAACAGCGATAGGAACGAATAGCGGGACTTTCCAACACGACGAAGCTCCCAACCCTTCGCTCCTAATCATATATGTAAAGCAAATTCACGAATTTGCTCGAATCAACCCACAACTATCGACTAAACAACAAATAATAAACCACTACTATTGACCATTGACTATGGACTAACCACTCAAAACCAAAAACTGTACAAACATTTCCACATTTCTTTAAACAAACATCTAATCTGGTTTTTTTATATATAAATAACATGTAAAAAAAACAGATAAGTGTCAAGTTCACACTTAAATAAGTGTTGAAGAAACACTCATTGTTTTTTTAAAAAATGTTAAATAAATACGTATCTTCGCAGCCTTATTTGGGCGAAAATTGCTTTAAAATTAGACTATTAATTGTTTGTGAAGTATTTTTGCGCCAAATTTCAGAAGCACCGATTTTTAACGGCATTTTAATATATGGACAGGTATAAAATTCATGCAGTAAAACATATTTTTGTTTTACTAGCAATCATCACCATCGGAATGTTACCACTTTCCAACACTTTTGCAGCAGATCCTGCCGCAGGAGAAAAACTCTGGAAAGCAAATTGTGTCAGTTGTCACAAGGTACACAAAAAGTTAGTTGGTCCTGCACTAGTAGGCGTAAACGAAAAGTACGAAAAGGAATGGCTTTACAAGTGGATTCGAAATTCACAAGCCTTCATCAAAGAAGGAGATCAAAGAGCCAACGCCATCTATAAAGAGTACAAGAACTCCGTGATGACTGCCTTTCCAACTTTATCTAATGAAGACATAGACAACATTCTTGCTTATGTTGATACTGCTCCTCCACCAGAGGAAGGAGCAGGAGCTGATGGAGCTGCTGCTGGTGCAGGAGGGGATACCCAAATGGGATGGACACCTTCCAATCTCTTTATGGCAATTATGGGAGTCATCCTATTAGCCATCATCTTTATCTTAGCTCGTCTATTGAGTTCTCTTAACAATATGATTAGAGAACGTCGAGGATTACCTAAGAGCGAGCCATTCTCCTTTGGAAAGATTTATCGAAATCGTGCTTTCCGACTCACCACAGGTTTAGCCATGTTTGCTTTATTAGCTTACACTACCTACGATAATGCAGGTAGCTTGGGTCGTCAAGAAGGCTACCAACCGGATCAACCCATTAAGTTCTCCCACAAACTACATGCTGGAAAATATGGTATCGAATGCCAATATTGTCATGTTGGAGCCAACAGAGGAAAATCAGCGGTTATTCCTTCTGCCAATATTTGTATGAACTGTCACAAGCAAGTACAAGAAGGTCCCACTTACGGTAAAAAAGAAATCCAAAAGATATATGATGCAGTTGGTTTTGATCCTGTTAAGAAGGAATACATCGAAGGATATGAGCAAAAGCCTATAGAGTGGGTACGTATTCACAATCTACCTGATCACGTTTACTTTAGCCACGCACAACACGTCAACGCTGGACAGATCGAATGTCAGCAATGTCATGGTGAAATCCAAGAAATGGAAGTAGTTGGACAACATTCCTCTTTAGGTATGGGCTGGTGTATTGATTGTCACAGAGAAACAGAAGTCAACTTCCAAGGCAACGAATATTATAGTGTGTATGCCAAATTCCATGAGCAAATCAAAAATGGAGAAAGAACAGGGGTAACGGTTGAAGATATTGGTGGATTGGAATGTCAAAAGTGTCACTATTAATATTTAGGTAAAATTGATTAGATATGACTTGTCACTCGTCACCAGTCACTTGTCACCTTTTTTAAATAAAAATCTCTAACTGAATTTTAAGTATAATGAGTAAAAAATACTGGAAAGGTTTTGAGGAATTAGAAAACAGTCCTGAATTTAAAAAGCAGAAAAAAAACGAGTTTAAAGAAGACCTTCCATTGGTCGAAACGTTTCAAAAGTCTGCGGAAATCAAATCAGGAAGAAGAGATTTTCTAAAAACACTTGGATTTAGCTTAACGGCTGCTACAGTTGCAGCTAGTTGTGAAATTCCTGTACGTAAGGCAATCCCTTATGTCATCAAGCCAGAGGAAATTCTTCCAAGTGTTGCCAATTACTATGCTTCTACCTTTGTTAATGGAAGCGACTTTTGCAATGTTTTAGTCAAAACACGGGAAGGTCGCCCAATCAAAATAGAAGGAAATGATAAGTCTTCTTTAACAGAGGGAGGAACCAGTGCAAGAGCGCAAGCATCTGTTGTCAGTCTTTATGACAATGCTCGACTCAAAAATCCTATGGTTAATGGAGAAAAAGTCAATTGGAAGCAATTAGATAATGCTGCAAAAAACGGGATAAAAGGCAATACTGTTCTCTTAACCTCTTCTATTTTAAGTCCTACCACCAAATCTATCATTGACCGATTCAAAAGTAGATACAACGCCAAAGTTGTCACTTATGAACCCATCTCAAAGACAGGTATTTTAGAAGCCAACCAGCAGTCTTTCGGTCAAAAAGTAGTTCCTTCTTATCACTTTGACAAAGCACAAGTTATTGTAGGAGTCGATTGTGATTTCTTAGGAGCTTGGGTATCACCAGTAGAATTTACCAAAGATTATATCAAAAATAGAAAGGTAGATGCCAATAGCCCTGTAATGTCCCAACACTTCCAATTCGAGCCATTGGTGACGACTACAGGAGCAAAAGCCGATTATCGTCGAAGCATCAAGCCTTCACAAGTAGGAGCAGTACTGATCGAGTTGTACAACAAAGTAGGGGGAAGCGGAAGTTCTGGCGTACAATTCTCTGAACCTGTACAACAAGCGATCACCAAAGCGGCCAATGCTTTAAAAAATGCAAGAGGTAGAGCTTTAGTGGTTTGTGGTTCCAATGATGTAAATGCACAATTACTCACCAACGCCATCAACAATAAAATAGGTAGCTACGGTAGCACGATTGACTTAAACAAGCCATATATCGGTTTTCAAGGAGATGACAAAGCGATGGACCAATTGGTCAAAGATATGAAAGCAGGTCGAGTCAATACACTCCTGATCAATAACGTCAATCCAGCTTACGACTACCATACTCCACAAGATTTCATTGATGGACTTAAAAAAGTAGGAACGTCTATTTCCTTCAACGATCGTATCAATGAAACCGAGAAACACGTCAACATCTTGGCTCCAGACAATCACTACTTAGAAACTTGGAGTGATGTTGAATTGAAAAAAGGACATTTTGGAATCATTCAACCAACCATTGCACCTTTATTCAATACTCGTGCGATGGCAGAAAGTTTGATGCGTTGGTCTGGAATGGACGATGATTATTATGCTTATCTTAAAAACTATTGGAAAAGCAATATCATTGGTGGAGGCGAAGCAGCCTGGTATCAAGCCGTACACGATGGGGTGTTTGAAGTACCCAATCGCTCAACCTTTGAAGAGCCAATGTTTAGTGGAGCTTTTTCTGGTGATGCCAATGGAGCGATCTCAAGATTAAAAAGTAAAATGGGAAATGCCAATGGAATAGAGTTGGCTTTGTACGAAAGTATTGGAATGGGAGATGGAAAATATGCCAATAACCCATTCTTACAAGAATTACCAGACCCAATTACCAAAGTTTGTTGGGAAAATGTAGCCATTGTTTCCCGTAAAATGGCTAAAGACAATGGCTGGACAGATGGTGCGATGATGAGAACGCCAACACAAGACAGTACAGTCATTTCTATTTCTGCCAATGGACAAACGATTGATCTTCCCGTTATCGTCCAACCAGGTTTACAAGACAATGTAATCGGTATTGCATTGGGATATGGACGCAACAAAGAGGTAGAAGGAATGAACGAAAAATGTGCTTCTGGTGCAAATGCTTATCCTCTATCCATGTTTGATGGACAATCTCGTGATTTTATGGTGGCTTCTGGAGTTTCTGTGAATAGAAAAAGTGAGGGCTACAAAGTTGCTCAAACTCAAACACACCACACCATTGATGACAAAAGAGAAATCATCAACGAAACAACCCTTACGGATTATAAAAAGAACAAATGGTCTGGTAACTACACAGGTCAAAAATACCATGATGAAGGTTGGGTAGATCATCACTTCGTTTCTCTTTATCCACAGCACAATGACAAGCTCAAACAAGGACATCATTGGGGAATGAGTGTCGATTTGAACTCTTGTACAGGGTGTGCCGCTTGTGTTATTTCTTGTAATATCGAAAACAATGTCCCAATTGTTGGACAAGAAGATATGCACCGAGCGCACGACATGCACTGGATGAGAATTGACCGTTACTATGCAAGTGATCCAGCAGTCGATGCTGATATGGAACATCCAGAAGTTGCTTTCCAACCGATGATGTGCCAACACTGTGACAACGCTCCTTGTGAAAATGTTTGTCCTGTAAATGCAAGTAACCACAGTTCAGAAGGTCTTAACCAAATGGCTTATAACCGTTGCATTGGTACTCGTTACTGTGCCAACAACTGTCCATTCAAAGTAAGACGTTTCAACTGGTTTGATTATCAAGGAGCTGATAGTTTCTATGCCAGCACTATTTTTGATAATGACGAACACGTAATGATTGACAACTTGACACGTATGGTCTTGAATCCAGACGTGACGGTTCGTTCAAGAGGAGTAATGGAAAAGTGTTCTTTCTGTGTGCAAAACTTACAATCTGCTAAATTAGAGGCAAAGAAAGAAGGGCGACCTTTAAAAGATGGAGAAGCTCAAACAGCTTGTCAAACAGCTTGCCCAACCAATGCGATTGTTTTCGGAGATATGAATGATCCTGAAAGCCAAATCAGCAAAATGAACAAAAATGAACGTTCTTATAACTTGCTCCAAGACATCCACGTTTTGTCGTCTGTAAGTTATATGACAGGAATTAGAAATAAAGATAATTTGGAGGGCAAAGTTCACCAATTGGAGTATCGTCCAAAACATCATCACGGAGACGGTCACGGTGGCGGACATGGAGATGATCACGGACATGGCAAAGGTCATGGCGGTGGACATGGACACGATGACGGTCATGGAAAAGGACACAAAAAAGGTGGAAAAGATCATGGTCATGACCACAAACACGATGGCAAAGATCATGGACATGACCACAAGCACTAAAAAGTAGTTTAGATTTTTTGAGGAGCGAAAGGTTGAGTACTTCGTCGCAAAGACAAGTCCCGCTATACGTTCTTATTGCTGTTGCCTAGTTTTAGGTAGCCAATGCCTCAAACAGCAATACCACTACTATCGGGGCTAGTTGGTTAAGGTCTCAACGTTTATGCTTAAAGGGACGCACTGTTCATTTTGTACATATTGGAACGAAATGACGTAAAGGGACGCTTGTTTTATAAAAAACAAATCAACTTATGATATAAAAACGTCCA
>JAHDBB010000303.1 GCA_020630635.1 Chitinophagales bacterium | reverse complement strand
CAAAATGATTGAGTGACAACAATTGAACTTTTGAAGAACGTTTTATTTTCTCTTAGCATCTATTTGGTCAAAGATTTTTTAGAGAAGCGAACTGTTTAGTGCTTCGTCGTAACAGAAAGTCCCGCTATCCGTTCTTATTCGTGTGGCTATGTTTTTCTAAGCCAACGCTGTGACACGAATACCACTACTATCGGGGCTAGGTCGTTGTGGTCGCAACTTCTTAGTACCAAAGTTAATAGAGACGTAAAGGGACGATGTGACGTGAGGAGACGGATTCTTTTAATAAAAGAAACAACTTCTCTTTAAAACAAAAAATAAAAACGTCCCATCGTCCCAATACCACGAACAGAACCTCACCCTCCCATATCAAAACTTTTTCTTACTTTTGCAACCTAAAAAATACAAGCAATTATGAATCTTCTCGATGAAATCAACAAACGAAGAACTTTCGCTATTATCAGTCACCCAGATGCAGGAAAGACCACTTTAACCGAAAAATTACTGCTTTTCGGGGGAGCCATCCAGACTGCAGGAGCTGTCAAATCCAATAAAATTAAGAAACATGCGACTTCTGACTTTATGGAAATCGAACGACAAAGAGGGATTTCAGTAGCGACTTCTGTGATGGGTTTTGAATACAATGACCTAAAGATCAGCATCTTGGATACACCTGGTCACCAGGACTTCGCTGAAGATACTTTTAGAACCCTTACAGCCGCTGATAGTGTCATTGTTGTCATTGATGTGGCCAAAGGTGTCGAGCCACAAACCGAGAAGTTGGTTAAGGTCTGTCGAATGCGAAAAACCCCCGTTATTGTCTTCATCAATAAGCTGGATAGAGATGGAAAAGACAGCATGACTTTGTTGGATGAAATAGAAGCAAAACTAGGTTTAAATGTCTGTCCTTTGAGTTGGAATATTGGGATGGGTCCCGAATTTAAAGGAATCTATAGTATGTATGAGCAAAAACTTTGTCTTTTCTCCCCACATGGCAAGCAATCAGAAGAAGATGTCTTGACGATTACCGACCTCAATACCCCCATTTTAGAAGAACAAGTCGGCAATAAATTAGCAGAAGAATTACGAGAAGAAGTAGATTTGGTGAGTACCGTTTACCCCGAATTTGATAGAGACACTTACTTAGCTGGTGACTTGTCCCCTGTCTTTTTCGGAAGTGCTTTAAACAATTTTGGAGTCAAAGAACTTTTGGAGTGTTTCACCCAGATTGCTCCGCCTCCCTTAGCTCGTGAAACAGACACTAGAGTTGTAGAACCCCAAGAAGAAAAATTTACAGGTTTCGTTTTTAAGATTCACGCCAATATTGATCCAAGACATCGAGATAGAATCGCTTTTGTAAGAATCTGTTCTGGTGTCTTTGAACGCAATAAATACTATCATCATACTCGCCAAAATAAAAAACTACGCTTTTCTAATCCTACGGCATTTATGGCTTCTAAAAAGTCCGTGATTGATTTTTCTTATCCTGGCGATATTATTGGTTTGTACGATAGTGGCAACTTTAAAATTGGTGACACTTTAACGGAAGGGGAACAAATGAGCTTCAAAGGAATGCCAAGTTTCTCCCCCGAACAATTTCGTTATATCGAAAATGCCAATCCTCTTAAATCAAAGCAATTGTACAAAGGTATTGACCAGTTGATGGACGAAGGAGTTGCCCAATTATTTACTCGTATCAACAATGGTCGTCGAATCATTGGAACCGTGGGCGCACTCCAATATGATGTAATCCAATATCGTTTGGAACATGAGTATGGAGCCTCTTGTCGATATGAACCCCTTTCTTTGCACAAGGCTTGTTGGATTTCAAGTGAGGATCAAGAAGCCTTAAAGACCTTTAAAAGTCGCCAGCAGCGTTTGATGGCAGAAGATAAGGAAGGACGAGATGTATTTTTGGCAGAGTCCGCATTTACCCTTCAAATGCTACAACAACAATCTCCCGAAATAGAGTTTCATTTTACTTCGGAGTTTTAAGATTAATGGTGACAGGTGGCAAGTGATGGGTGACTTTTAGTTCTGTCCTTTTTGCCACGAATACACGAATTTTGGTTCAGTTATTACAGGGTTGAGACCACAACCCAATAGCCCCGATAGAAGTGGTATAAATGTAATGCGTTGGCTTAATAAAACGCTGGCACGTTTATAAGAACGGATAGCGGGACTTTCCGTCACAACGAAGCCCCCAAACTTTCGCTTCTAAAAAAGAAAATAAAAAAGCCTCATTCAATGAATCATATACATCGAATGAGGCTTTTCTTTTCTGTTAGCTATTTTCCAGTTAATACGCCAAATTGCTTTGTCCTAACTTCGCTTTATTGGGCAACCAAATATCAAAATCTGTTGTTTGTACGGTTCCATCTAAGTTCATATCTCTGTATTCATAAACATTAAGAATGGCAGGATTGACACGCCAAAAATCAAAGTCTGTCGTTTGAATGGTGTGATCAGCAATACAGTCTCCTGCATACAAGACCGCTTTTCCATTCGATAAAGCCTTTTGTTGGAGTGTACCTAAAGCCGCTCCAACGCCTGCCGTAAAATCATAAATCATATTTAAATTTCTTGGAGTGGCATTGGCTGTCATTACGTCTAAATGATTGCGATGACGTACCAAGAAGTAGAGCGTTGTACCTGCTGGAATATTATTAAAAGTCAATGCATTTCCTGCTACATCCACAATGTTTCCATTGGATAGTAAAAGGGCAGCTTGTTGTTCTAACATAGTTGCATTGCTTATCCCAGAACGAACTTCCACTAAGACCCAATCAACTACATTGGTCGGAAAACTTGCTACACTTTCTGTTCCTGTATAATTGTAAGGTGCAATATTGTAAGGCTGACTGTTGGGCAATAAATTCAATTGATTTAATTGGGTGGTCATGGCTCCTGTACTCACTTGATAGGCTCCTTCTAAAAAGACTTTTAAATTCACTCTGATCGGTTCACAATCATCGGGTGTTCCATTGGTATTGGTATCTACTGTGTCATCTCCACCAGCGCATAGATCACAACCATCAGGCACACTATCATTGTCTGTATCTATCGCATCATTGGAACCTTGACAAACATCTAAGTTGTCACACACTCCATCGCTATCTGTATCTCCTGTGGCAGAATTGGGGCAAGCATCACAAGCATCTCCTACCCCATCATTGTCTGCATCTCCTTGTCCTCCATTACTGATACTCGGACAGTTATCACATCCGTCTATAAATCCATCGGCATCTGAATCGGTTGGAGCTGTAAAAAGATTATTAAATGTATTGGTACAACAATCATTATCTGTAAAAGAAACGGTTGCATTTACGGGTAATCCATTGGCTGGCAAATTGGTCAACATAATGGTTTGAGGACTTCCTGTGATAGGATAAGAAGTTCCATTGATATCTATCGTTCCCGTTGAAGGCGTATTGGCATAAGTTACGATGACTTCTTGTGAATAGGTATTGCCAGAGGGCGTACAAGGTGTTTGAGTTGTTGCATTGACTGTTGTAATGATACAGGCAGGAGATGAACGTAAATTAAATTTGAACGGTGTTTTCCAAGAGTTGTTGGTGACATCGTAGTGGGTGACTCGAATGTAGTAAGTCGATGCACCACTTCTGTTGCAATGTGGAATAAAGATAGGTCCGTTACTGGTCGCAAAAACTTCGCTGTAATCCGTTGGGGCATTGGCTATACTAAAGTCGCTTGGTGGAGTCGTAAATAAATCGACTTGTCCACTTAATCCTTGAATGGGAACAACTTCTAAAGTATCGTCTGAATCGGCTGGAACCGATACAACAAACCAGTCAATATCTGTTTTGGGATTGGTTTGCGTGGTATTGGCAACTTGGGCTGTACGAATCGTTGCGACTCCTGCATAAGTATTATTGGGGTTGATCTCGTGAGCATATTTGGGATAGTCTCCTTCATCTAAACTGCGAATGACCATATAGGTATCGTCTGGCTCAAAAACATGTTGGCTGCTGCCCAATAAGGTATCGGTCAAATAATAGCCTCCTGTTTGTGCAGGATCTAAAGGTACAGGGATATTGTTGTTGTAAATCCATTGGCGAGATAAATCAACGACTAAATCGCCACTTGTTCCTACATCGAAAGTTGTCCAAGTATAGCGTACATCCGTTGGCAAAGGCATATTGGGATTGTCATAGGTTCCGTCCCAAATATCGCCTCCAAATTGTACATCACCCGCAATATTTACACCGACTATCACGTCATTTTCATCGCCATCAGAATTAACATCATCGTTGTGAAAACCGTCTTGTATGCAATCTTCTCCCCCTCCATATAAGTAGGGATTTTGTCTTGGTCCAAAAAAGCAACCACTTAACGCATAATTGTATCGTAAATCACGTACCAATTCACTAAAGGCATCTGGTACAATATCTTTGTTCCAGTCGCTAGGGTTTTCTTCTCCTTTTCCACCACCTGGCTTAGAAGAACCGGCTAATAAGTTGGAGCCTAAATGCGGTGTTCCTAGTGTTACCAACTTGGCAACTCGATGATCGTTTCCAACCCACCAACGACCTGTAGCAGTCGGTGCAGTATCTCGTTGTAAATATTCTCGACTGGCACAACCACCTGCACTGTGTCCAACAATAATGACTTTGTTTTTATCTGGATTCGCTGCCAACACCTTATCAATCATCTGACCAATGGCATAGGCTTGTTTGTACATAGAAGACTCGTTGCTATCGCTTTCTGGGTTAAAAAGGCTTCCTGGATCATCGCATTCACTCCCATTGTTGGTATAAAGAAATGGGCTTGATGTATTTTCATCCCAAAAGTTTTGCCAATCAGAAACGTATAAACAACCTGGTCGAAGGTCATTGGTTTCGTTGACAAATTGAACCAACACATCATCATCATTGGTTCCCAATACATTGTCAGGTCCGACTAATTTGGTGTCGGGTGTGGCATTGATGACTGCAAAAAAAGTATCGGCAATTCCTCCCCAAATTCCTGCGAAGTCGGGATCATCATAAGTCGCTGAAAAGTTTCCATCGTTGCCCAAAAATCCATGAAACATCAATACGGGATACGGACAGTCGCAGTCTTGTGCTGCAACTTCGGTGGGTTTTAAACAAAATATTGCACAGAGTAATGCAATAAACAGGTAAGTGTTTTGAAATTTCATAATACTTTATTTAGTTAGTAAATGGGGTTGTCTAATTATGAATGGTTGAATGATGAATTATAAATAGATGTGTTTTATTTTGGAGAGAACGTTTTCTTGCTTCGTCGTCATGGATCTCCCCGCTATACGCTCTTATGCTAAAGACCTCGCAAAACCTTTTAGCTAACGCTGCGTTTAGCATACCGCTGCTATCGGGTCTATTTGGATTTGGCAAGAACGTTTAGTGCCAGTTTTGAAAGTCTATAAGTCGATGGTCAATTGTCCATAGTTTAAGTTCCCTTACTATAGGTTGTGTACTCAACGAACTAGCCCTGATAGAAGTGGTATTCGTGTGAAGCGTTGGCTTAGGAAAACGTTGGCAACACGAATGAGAACGGATAGCAGGACTTTCCATCACGACGAAGCAAAAACCTTTCGCTCCTAATAAAAAGAATACAGCAACTCAATTGCGTTTATCATCATTTTCTAAAACTTCAAGTGCTTGACTGTAACACCTTCGTTGATCAACTGCTTGAGGGAGTCAATCCCAATTTTGAGATGCAATTTCACAAAATTCTGGGTAACATAACGATCACTCTTGGTTGTTTTTACTCCTTCGGGCGACATGGGTTGATCGGAAACTAAAAGCAAAGCACCTGTCGGTATATGATTGGTAAAGCCAACTGTAAAAATGGTAGCAGTCTCCATATCAATAGCCATACAACGAGTTTTTCGCAAGTATTTTTTAAATTGTTTGTCGTGTTCCCAAATCCTACGATTGGTGGAGTATACCGTTCCCGTCCAGTAATCCAGATTGTATTGACGGTTGATTGTAGAGGATACAGACTTTTGAAGCGAGAAGGCTGGCAATGCAGGAACTTCTTTGGGCATGTAGTCATTGGATGTTCCTTCGCCTCTAATGGCAGCAATCGGTAAAATAAAGTCGCCTAAGTTGCTAATTTTTTTGGTTCCTCCACATTTGCCTAAAAACAAACAGGCTTTGGGCTTGATAGCCATTAGGAGATCCATGACCGTTGCGGCATTGGGACTTCCCATTCCAAAATTGATGATGGTGATATTTTCGGCAGTCGCACAAGGCATAGATTTTTTGGTTCCCACAATGGGAACACCATGTAAGTCTGCAAACATCTGGACATAATTTTGAAAATTAGTCAATAGAATGTATTTTCCAAACTTATCTAATTCTTGACCTGTATAACGAGGTAACCAATTGCTAACTATTTCTTTTTTTGATTTCATATGATATTATTCATTACATAAGAACGTAAAAATACAACTTTCGGCTTTTATATCCTGCCTTCTTTATATTTAATCGTTAAAATCGCCTATTTTTATACAATGACTCAGCTAAATTTTCCAAATTATACTATGCGTTACAAAAAAGTAGATGGTCAACACTACATTTTTGATATTATTCGCAAAAAGTTTGTGGTTTCGACTCCAGAAGAAGTAGTAAGACAGCATCTTATTCATTTTTTGATAGAGGATCGAGAATTTCCAAAGGCTTTGATTAATGTAGAAAAGGTGATTATTTTTAATAAAATGAAAAGGCGACCAGATGTGATGGTTTATGATGCACAGGTACAACCTTTGTTTATTGCAGAATGTAAAGCTCCTTATATTTCGATCAGTCAGGAAACATTTGAACAGGTTGCTACGTATAACTTAGTACTACAAGCTCCTTATTTATTTGTGACTAATGGATTGCAGCATTTTTGCTGCAAACTTGACCTAAAAAACAGACAGTTTGAATACATAGGAGATATTCCTATATATTCAAAACTATTATAAATGCATTTTTTTAGGGTAAATTACCTTTTTTTCAAAAAAAATTGTGTGATTTTTCCACATTCTTTTCTTACCTTTAATATTCCACATAACTACCTTAATTATCAATACTTTTTGCATTAAAATTGCAAAACACGTATGCCCTTTATCCCCATGTTTTTAATTTAAATTCATCTTGTTTTTTTATTTTTTTTCAGTTTCAAAATTGAATTGGCAGCATATTTGCTTCTTATGTAACCGTACGACGTTCTGCAAAACGTCAAACAACCTAACCGAAGCCAAGCTAATTTTGATATTGAAGTTTTTATTTATTGAGTTTTTAGTCTCATGTTAAACTCAAAACATTTACAACTTCTTCACTGTTAGCACTCCTATTCTGGAGTGAGGTTTCCACCAAATTTTTAAATATTTTAATCTTGGCTACAGATTGATGTAGCACTGTTCTTTATTAAAATACCTAACTAAATTGTAGATAACTTTAAGGGTAGTGGTCAACACGATGTTAAAACATTTTTTTAAAAATTTTTTTAAGCCATGAGGGGAGGTTTAAAACACATCTGATATGCGCCATTGCCCTTTTTTTTATTTTATCTACTCTAGTAAAAAAACACAGCTTTTAAGCAAAAAACTAACCTATTTTTATTCTTTTTTGTACTATTCCTACCTATTTCTTTTCCTGATTAGCGATTTCCTTTCCCAT
>JAHDBB010000302.1 GCA_020630635.1 Chitinophagales bacterium | reverse complement strand
TTGGCTGCATTCATAGGAACGGATAGCGGGACTTTCCGTTGCGACGAAGTGGCTTACCTTTCGCTCCTAAAAAAAGAAAAATGCTTTACTTCATTCTTTAGGATGAAGTCACGAAAAGAACCATAAGCCACCAATAAAAAATCACAAATCAAGCCGCAACTATGGACTATCGACTGCGGACTATTGACTAAAAAAACAAAAAAACAAAAAACCAAATATGTATCCAAACTTATTAGCACCCCTTGACTTAGGATTTACAACCCTCAAAAACCGAGTCTTGATGGGTTCCATGCACACCATGTTAGAAGAAGTACCCAATGGATTAGAACGGGCTGCCGTCTTTTATGCAGAACGAGCGAGAGGACAAGTCGGATTGATCGTAACAGGCGGAATCTCTCCCAATGAGGAAGGTGCAGTCGGTCCCATTTCTGCCAAATTATCGACGAAAGAAGAGATGGAACATCACCTCGTGATTACCGAAGCCGTACACAAAGAAGGCGGTAAAATCTGTATGCAAATATTGCACAGCGGACGCTATGCCTACCATCCCAAAGCCGTTGCGCCCTCGCCCATACAATCGCCCATCACGCCTTTCAAGCCCAGAGAAATGACGGTAGAAGATATTGAGCGCACCATCCAAGACTTCGCCAATTGTGCAGCGTTAGCACAAGAAGCAGGATATGATGGTGTAGAAGTGATGGGTTCAGAAGGCTACTTAATCAACGAGTTTATCGTCAAACACACCAACCATCGAACCGATGAATGGGGTGGGAGTTATGAAAATCGAATGAAGTTTCCTGTTGAAATAGTGAAGAGAGTGAGAGAAAAAGTCGGTGAAAACTTTATCATCATTTATCGTTTGTCCATGTTGGATTTGATTGAAAATGGCAGTACTTGGGACGAAGTTGTCTTACTTGCCAAAGCAATTGAAAAAGCAGGAGCGACTATTATCAACACAGGAATTGGATGGCACGAAGCCAGAGTTCCCACCATTGGAACAGTCGTACCCAGAGGCGGATTTGCATGGGTAACGAAGCGAATGAAAGGCGAAGTCAACATCCCATTGATTGCCACCAACCGTATCAATATGCCCGACATTGCCGAAAAAATATTGGCAGATGGTTGTTCCGATATGGTGTCGATGGCTCGACCTTTCTTAGCCGATGCAGATTTGGTATTGAAAGCGATGGAAAATCGTGCCGATGAAATCAATACCTGTATCGCTTGCAATCAGGCCTGTTTAGATCATACCTTTACGATGCAAGTTTCCTCTTGTTTGGTCAATCCAAGAGCTTGTTACGAAACCAAACTAAATTATTTGCCAACCGAAAATAAGAAAAAGATAGCTGTCGTTGGAGCAGGTCCAGCAGGTTTAGCTTGTGCCACCATCGCAGCCGAAAGAGGACATGAAGTGTCATTGTATGAAGCCTCTTCAGAAATCGGTGGTCAATTCAATATGGCAAAAGTCATTCCTGGAAAGGAAGAATATGCCGAAACAATTCGTTACTACGGAAAGCAAATCGAGTTGACAGGCGTAAAATTACATCTCAATACGAAAGCGACTACGGAGCATTTATTGGAAGGAGGCTTTGACGAAATCATTTTAGCGACAGGCGTGACACCTCGCAAAGTTGCCTTTGAAGGAGTCGATCACCCCAAAGTATTGGATTACGCCCAAGTATTGTATGAAAACAAGCCCGTTGGCGAAAAAGTTGCCATTGTAGGAGCAGGAGGCATTGGTTTTGATGTAGCCGAATTTTTAGCCCACGAAGGAGAATTGCCGAGTCTCAACACCGAGCATTATATGAAAGAATGGGGCGTAGATATGGACTACAAAGTGCCAGGTGCAAAAGTAGTTGCCGAGCCATCGCCATCGCCCAGAGAGATTTTCTTACTGAAACGTTCTAAAGGCAAACATGGTAAAAAATTGGGTAAGACAACAGGCTGGATTCACCGAGCAAGTTTAGCGATGAAAAAGGTCAATATGTTGGCGAATGTCACTTATCACAAAGTCGATGATGAAGGCTTACATATTTCAGTAGAAGACGAGCCGATGGTATTGCCTGTTGATAATGTTGTCATTTGTGCAGGACAAGAACCTCTGCGAGATTTACATGAAGATTTGGTTTCCAAAGGTAAAAGCGTTCATCTTATTGGAGGAGCCAATGAAGCCAAAGAGTTGGATGCCAAGAAAGCGATCAATGAAGCCGCTTATTTAGCAGCGAAGCTATAATTTGAAAAAGCCATAAATGCACGGATTTTCTACAAAATGAATTTGTGCATTTGTGGCTATATATTTTTAGGAGCGAAGGGTTGGGTGCTTCGTCGCATTAGCAAGTCCCGCTATCCGTTCTTATAAATGTGCCAAGTTTTAGGCAGCCAACGCATTACATTTATACCACTCCTATCGGGGCTATTTCCCACAGACACAATCTATAGTAACGCTGGCAAGAGCGAATCGCATTTTGACAACGGTTTGAGTACCTGTAGGCTGGCATTGTGTCCTTCCAGTTGCTAACGATAGAACTGAACGAAAATTATTTCAAATCATAAACGCTTTGATTTTTATACATTAGTCACCATACCCAAAGTATTCGTAGTAGCTTTTTATGTGTTCATTTTCATTCAGCATTTTCTGAAATTCCTCATCTGACATATTAGAACTAATGGCATCAATCATATCTGGGAAATTATCTACATCATGGTCAAGGTCGGCTTCTTCAAGAAACTCAAAACCCAATTGGGCATATTTCTTGTCGGAATCAACCAAGTTATAAAATAAATTGAAATAAGCATGGTCTTCGTTGTTAGAGCCAAACTTGTATTTGTACCCATATTTCAGCGCATCTCTGGCAATTACTTCCATAATATCAGCAGCTCCTTTTACGCTAATTGCTCTTGCAAAAAACTCATTTTCTTCGTACGTTTCTCCGTTTTTATCTTTAAATAGTAAGGCGATATAATGTGCCTTTGCACTTATTTTTGATACGTCAATTGATTTCAGGCAGACTAAAACATCTTCGTCTTTCTCAAAATCTCCCAATTTGAAAACATTGTAAATTCGCTCACTTTCTTCTTCTAAATCTTTATCGGATTTAACAATTTCAATTCCTTTACTTTTGTCAACTTCTGTTAGTTCAATACCTATAAAATCTTCAATTTTAGCATCCATTTTATTAATGTCGTCAATTGCCATCCAAACTTGGTTGCCATGTTCTTGTAAAATAAGACCATCGTCTTTTACACTCATGAGATAAGAATGAAAAGTAAATAACTCAAATGCTCCTTTTAAGGTGCTATCTGGCTGGGAAGCGGTTACATAAACTGGCGATAAACTACCATTATAATCTACTCGTCGAACAATTCCACCACGCCAACATAACCAAACAGAATTTCTATCAGCACTAAGTCTTATTGTGTTCAAATTTTGAATAAAATCGGCTAATGCTTCATCATATTCTCTACCTTCTTTTTCTTCACTCATAAATTGTTCAGCCATTGTATCAGTATCTCTTTCAAAGTAAGAAAGCATACGTTGGCTAAACTGAAGTACTGGGAATATTTTTTCTACCTCAAAAGTATCAATATCGAAAACCATTAATTTGTAACTAAAAATCGGCTCATCTTTTTCATTTTTACTAACCTCTACTTTATCCCAATATGGCATAATCCCTTTTCTGTTTTTAATATTTAACAAGGGAGACCTTGGTTCATGTTTCGCAGTTTGTGGGTAAGGCAGGTCGTGTGTGGTTATTTCTTCTGTTTCAAAATCAACGATATTATAACGATTGACAAAATTACGATGCTTTAGCTCATTATTGTAGAAATAAAATTTATCTCCTATTTTATCACAAAAACGAATATATCTGAATTGATCGTAAGGCAATGGAATTCGTTTTATTTCCTCAAAAGTTTCTAAATTAATAGCAATCAAACAATTTTCTCTACCCACTTTGGTACGAATGTATAGTGTTTTATTGTCATCAGAAAGCATTGCTTTTGAGGTAAGACTATCGCCATAAATTTGATTAAAAAGTTCTTCTTTTGTTTCAATATCATAAATTTTTGTAGTTCCATGCCAATTCATATAAATAAATCGGGTTTCGGTATAAAAACCCAAAAAATGTACGGGTTCTGAATCGTGTTTTGAAGTAACTGTCCAATGAACTTTGTATTTGTTTTCTTTAATGTGTTCAAGAACCGTGATAGTGTTGTCACCTGAGCGTTCGACTTGTAATTTGTACTTATTGTTCATATTTTTATAGTTTTTAGTGTCTAAATTTTTACTTTTAGTAACGATTAAAAATCTTAAGTCTCTTATGTGGCAAAAAAACTACCCAAACTTCTTCATAAATTGTCTCAACCCATGCAAGGCAAGATTCGCAGCCAAGGGGATATTGACATCACGATACGGCGTAAATTGATATTTTTTAGAAAAGACCTGTGTTTTAGAAGCAAAAGCCATCCAAATCGTCCCGACAGGTTTATCATCAGAACCACCACTAGGACCAGCGATACCAGAAGTTGCAATCGCATAATCCGTTCCCATCCTTTCAATAGCACCCTTAGCCATTGCCTCAACCGCTTCCTCACTAACCGCCCCATGCTTTTCCAGTAACTCTTTCGGAACACCCAATAGTTTTTCCTTCAACGCATAAGAATATGCCACAACGCCTCCTTCAAAATAAGTCGAAGACCCTGCATTTTCAACAATTTTTTTGGCAATAGCTCCACCTGTACAACTTTCTGCCACACTTACCATTGCTTTCCTTTCTATTAGCATTTCACCAACAGCCAAGGCCAACGGTTTTTCATCAAATCCATAAGCAAACTTAGGAATACATTCTACGATTTTTTCAGCAAATGCATTGACCTCTTTTTCCAATTGAATCTTGTCGTCCCCTTTACCACTCAATCGCAAACGCACCACTCCAAAACTCGGTAAATACGCCAGCTTAATATGTGAAGGCAAAGATGCTTCTATCTCTTTAACCGCATTGGCTAAAACGGTTTCACCTGCTCCAGCCGTCATAATCGTTTTATGATAAAGCGATTGTGTAATTCCTCGTTTTTCAAAATCAGGTAAAATAAAATCCGTCATAAAGTGCTTCACTTCATAAGGAACGCCAGGTAAAGCAATGACCATTTTACTTTCTCGTTCAAACCACACAACAGGAGCCGTACCTTTCGGATTTACAATAACTCGACAATCTTTAGGCACTAGTGCGACCTTTTTACTTTGTTCTGTCAATTTTCGTCCTCTTCTATCTAGCATCTTTTTCAAGCGTTCAAATACTTCCTCATGAATCACCAGTTCTGTCTCAAAATATTTGGCTAAAGTTGCGACTGTCAAATCATCTTGAGTCGGACCCAAGCCACCTGTTGTGATGATAATATCAGCTTTCTTTAAAGCATAATCTAAGGTCTCCAAAATATGATCTTCTTTATCCGAAATAACAAGATTTTCGACGACTTCAATACCGACATCATTTAGTTTTTGTCCCAACCAAGCAGCATTGGTATTGGTAATTTGCCCAATCAATATTTCATCTCCAATAGCAACAATAATAGCTTTCATTTTAAGAGTATTTTGATACATGGCAAATGTACGGGTTATTACTAAAAATAAAAACCCACCTAGCCATAAAACTAAATGGGTTTGCCCAACATAGACATGTTATCTCAAAATGTCTTTTTATTTTTTGTGAAAAAAATATCCAAAGTCACTTGTCACCTTAAACCTGTCACTCTATTGATTACCACATTTTCCAAGAAGGCGTATCATCATCCTTCTTTTCAGTAGGTTTAGGAGTCGTATTTTTTTGCAGCTTATTTTGAGCTTCTTCGATTTTCTTCGTCAATTTTTTAGAAGATTTTTTCTTAGGCTTTTTGACCGTTTGAAGTTTAACCCCATTTTTACTAAAAATCTCTTTGACTTCTTCTAACAATTGTGTACCCTTTTCAGGTTTGACCATAGCCACAAAATTAGCATAACCCCAAATAGAGGAAGCCAAATCTTTGCCATTGCCCCAAGTTTTTCCAGTCATCCCATCTCGCTTAATTTGATGAAGCAAAGCCCTAAATTTCTTTAAGTTCCTACGGTCAATTCCCAGTTTTTCATTGACCACAATCCCTGTTACTTCTTGCCGACTTCCTTTACGCATAATACGCAACTTATCTGGATGCAAGTTAAAACCTTCATCTTCACTTATCAAGCGAACTCGCCCAATAACTTTTTGAAGATTTTTGACAGAATCTCCCGAAGTAGAGAAGGTCATATCATCAGCATAACGACTATATTTGTATCCTAAACTTTGTGCCATTCCTGTCATTCGAGCATCCAGATTGAAACAAACGATATTGGTCAAAGCAGGGCTGGTAGGTGCGCCTTGTGGTAAAAATCGCTCGCCTGATGCAACAAAGTAAGTTTGCCCATCCATTTCGACTTCATCAACATTGGGTTCTGTACACAAAGCCGTCAAAATAATGGCAATTTGTTCTGAATATCCCAAGTTTCTAAAAGCACCTTTAATTCGTTTAAAAGTAAGGGTAGGGAAGAAGTCTTTAAAATCAAAGTTGACAACTACATCTTGTCCTACATGAATTTGGGCATTAGATACGATAGAATGAGCAGCTCTAAAACCATGAGCGGTTGGATGAAGCCCGACTTTGTTCAAGATATTTTCAAGTACCCAATATTGTGCTTCTTTAAGTCGGGGCATGGGAGCCGAAATGAGTCGTTGTCCGCCTGACTTCTTTTGCATATAAAATCGCTTATAATGCGATACTTTACTCACCTTTCGATTGTAAGCTAAAAAACGCAATTGCCCTAATTCAATACCCATTGCTTTGGCCAATGCTGCTGCATTTTCAAAATTAGGTAAATCAAATTTTGCTAATTTCTTTTTATCAGATTCTTTTCCATTGAGACCTGCCGAGATTTCTTCACCCAGATAGATAATATCTTTCTTTTTGGTTTCCTTCCACTTTTCGGCTCGTTCAACTTTAGCTTGTTCTCTTGCTTCTAAGTTGGCTTTTTGTTTTTCACGGGATTCCTTTAAGCGTTTAGCCCGGTATTCTGCAATAACCTTTTCAGGATCTTGGATTTTACGTTCTTTGGCTAACAACTCCCGTAACTCTCGGTTTAATTCTCCCTTTTTCTTGATTAACTCTGCTGACAATGAAGGCTGACCGACACCGTCTTCCCAAAATCCTAATCGAATCATTTCGGACAAAACAAACTCGTCTTTAGAGGTTTGTCTTATCAAATCATACATCTCCTGTCTTGTTCTTGGTTGTTCTGACACAATGGTAGATTTTAATGGTAAAGTAAAGTTTTTCTTTTAGGAGAGAGCGTTTAATTGCTTCGTTGTTATAGGTCTTCCCGCTATCCGTTCTTATTCGTGTGGCTACGTTTTCCTAAGCCAACGCTGCTACACGAATACCACTTCTATCGGGTCTAGGTGGTTGTGGACACAACTCCTTAGCACCAGAAGAATGATATGGTAATAGCGAAATTAGGTAAAACCTTCAACCGTTTGATAAACGTTGAGACCTCGCCCAAATAGACCCGATAGTAGCGGTATAAATGCAATGCGTTGGCTTCATAAAACGCTGGCTGCATTTATAAGAGCGGATAGCGGGACTTTCCGTA
>JAHDBB010000301.1 GCA_020630635.1 Chitinophagales bacterium | reverse complement strand
ATTCTTGTACTAAAAGTACAAGGTTTTTACCTGCGTCCTCAGAGCAATAAAAATCACCACAAAACGAACTGCATTAATAATTGACCATTCATAATTAACCATTATTAAGTCTTTTCGCTCCAAAAAATAAAAATCACCAGTAATAAAAAAAGCCCTTGATTCCATTGAGAACCAAGAGCTTTTACAATTCATTTATAGGTCAAAATCTGTTTTATTCATCATCAAAACGCCCTCCATCAGCAGCACAAGTTTCTCGAATATAAGTTACTTGGGTTGCAGGACTTTCACACCCACCAGCATTCGCTTCCACCACATAAACAGTAAGTGTTCCAACTACCGTAGTCGGCATATAGATTTCATTGCTTGCCCCTGATACTTCTGAAGGATCGACAGGAACCACCAAACCTGCATCTTGATACCAATTGAAAGTCGTTCCTGGTGAGCCAGAAGCTGTTACAGGATCAATTGGTACACCAGGACATAAAGTAATGGTATCATTAGGACTGATTGTTGGAGGTGTATTGGGTAATAATGTACTTAGATCATACATTAAATCATATTGACAACTACCATTCAAAAAACCATCAGGATCTGTTAATACAACTGTTCCCATAGGTCCAGGAAGTGTAACAGGATATGTACCATCTCCACCACCAACAGCCATTCCATCAATGGCAACATTCATTCCTTCTGCTCCTGTTACGTCAATAACACCTGTAATGGTTCCATCGGCATTACAAACATAGTCGTTGACATCAGTAGAAAGCGTACCTTCTAAAGTACAAACAGCATCTCCATTATCATCACAAGTAATAAAAGTAGCATCAATGATAACCTCTTGATCACAATCCAATACATCATCATATACCAAAATAGTCACCATTGTTCCAGGTGTTACTGTTACCATACCTGTCCAACTGCCTCCACCATTATCCATAAAAGTAGCTCCATTATCACCTGTTACAGTACCGGATGCCATCGTCACATCAATTTCAAAAATCAAATTACCATTTGGACCATCACAAGTAGTAGCAGCCAAATCCAATACCGCTTCTAAATCACAACACGAGATTTTTTGAGCGCAACAAGGATTGGTCAAAAAGTCTGGATTATAACAACCATCTGCTGAAAACTCGCTCAAATTGGCACTTGGCAAAGTTGTTGGAGGATTGGTGCTATCATAAGCCAATGCATAGATAAAGTAGTCTCCTACCAATTCATCTGTACCAAAGTCACCTGTTGTATTAGAATCTAAAATGGCTCCAGTCGCAGGATCAACTAAGTAGTACATCAACATATCTCCACCACCAGGCGTATAAGTTGCATCTATTTGATCTTCCTCACAAAGACATTCTAATAAAAGTCCTCCATTCAAAAAGTCGTTGGTACAACCTGTTATCAAGGCAGGATCAGCCCCAACCACCGGCGGAACATTGGCAGGCGGATTGGCAGAATCATACACCAAGTGTAAAACCTCTGCCATCGTTCCTGTAGCAACACCTGTAAGGTTCACAGGTCCAGGACCAGGAAGTACTTGGGCGATATTGCCCGCAGCATCTAATACCAAATAGTATTCGGTATCTCCTCCTGTCGAACCTGTATTATTTAATGAAAAATCACAAGTTTGAGCTTGTGCATTTATTCCTATAAAAAGAATAAATACCAAACAACACAGCCTAGTAATTTTATGTATAAATTTTATTCTTTTCATAATATCTAATCTTTTTAAAGTTAATGAATCTAATTCGATTAGATATTACTTACTCCAAGAACCATTCGTAATATTACAAGGCTCAGGAGGTGTACAAGCAGTTGCATCCACTGGTACATCTATTTCACAACCTTCTCCATCTGTTACTCGAATGATGTAGTTTTGTGCATCTGGTGTAGTCAACATCCCTGCACCTGATGCAGTAGTACCTGTTACACCTGCACTTGTCATACCATCATTTTCCAATAATTCAAAGGAGTATTCAGCAGCCGCATCAAAACAAGGTAAACCACCATCTATGGCAAAGGTCACATTACAATCACCATCTACAGCCGCAGCCGTCATAATAGATAAAGGTGTCAAGAATACAACAGGGGCTGCGTCTCCAATAGCAGAAGAAGCACAAAAATCGCCAAAGGTATTGGTTGCATCATTACCATCCACAACAGGAGAAACATAAATCACCTGACAAGTTGGAATAGCTGCAACACTTCCATCATTTGCAAAACCAGCCACACCACCTGGGGCATCTGTTGCATAAATTGTCACTGTACTAGGATCTGTTGGGCTAGCCGTATCATGTAAAAGGAAACCTTCTACTAAACAAGCAGGATAATCACATGCCGCTTCTGCTGCACAATACGAAGTAGCAGGACACTCAATAGCATCTGTTGTTGGTACCAACGTTTGACCATTACAGAAAACCGCAGGACCTGCCGTTGTTGGTGTCGCTGTTCCTGAAGTTACCGAATCACTATCAGGATCTACATAAGTAACTACTCCAGCATCAGGATCAATTTCATTAATTTCAATATCATAAGTACCTGTTCCACTAGATCCATCTACTTGAATGGCTAATACATCTCCAGGATTCAAACAACATTTGGTAACAGGAGCAGAAGAGTTTCCTGAGATACAAGGTGTCAAAACACAAGCTCCTGCATCGGTAAAGGTACGTCCTCCACCTGTTGCTAACCCACCATAACAACCTGCCGTTGTTCCATCTGCTGTCTCATAAACATTAAAGTTTGCTTGTCCAATAGTTCCAGGTGTCACATTGATTTCTACAGAACCAGAAGCAGGAACAGTAAAGTAATGCCAAGTTGTTTGATCTACACCAATACTAGGCTCACCTGCCAATGTTTCAATACACGCATTAGTATTATCTCCACTTACCATCATTGCTCCACAACTTCCCGCTGTATTGACTGGAACTTCAAACTGTGCATCTGACAAGGCCAAACACATAATATCATTCAATGGAGCTGCATCCGCATTAGGAGCTAAACCTGCCGCTACTGGATCAAACGCCCAGACAGCAATGTCCGCTAATACTGATACAGTAGTTGGGTCTAACACAGCATAGTATTCATATCCGGGTTCCAAACAATTGGGCTGTAAAATAGCCGTAGCACCACCAAAAGTTCCTCCCGCATCGACATCTGTTGTATAGTCATCTACAATCAAATCAGCACAACTCATACTCCCTGGAGTAGCAGGGGCAAAAGCTGGATCTGGACTATACAAAATCATGCCTTCTCCTTGTCCACATATATTGGTTTCCAAAAACATTTCACCACTATTAGGGGCGGTAAATCTTACCCAAACAGAACCATCTGGGTCATTTCCTCCACCTAAACCTTCATCATAAGCATAAGGAGGCACACCTCCTGCATTATCCTCGTCTATTTCCCAGTCATGGGTACAAGATTGATCAATAAGGGTAATATTTGATATATGTCCATTGTTGAGGATACAGTTGTTACCTGCCTCTCCATCAATTGTCCCTGGTACAGTTCCATCATTGGTAATAGGGGTAGCAGAAAGCAAGCCATCAAGATCAACTGCTCCACAAGGAACATCATACGCATTCATATTTGGTCCTCCGCCTTCATCAACTACTTCTACTTGAAGAACTCCTGTTGTATTCGGATCATCGGTAGAAACTTGAACATAGTAAGTTTCACCAGGAATAAGCCCATCGCCTCCTAATCCGTTACAACTCAAAGTCAAATCTGCATAAAAAGAGGCATTTACAGGACCTCCTAAATCTGCATTATCTACATGAGCCAGATAATCAAATTTATCCTTAATCTGTGTACCTGTACAGGAATTAGCCCCTTCGCAATTTGCACCATTTATGGCATGATAAACTGCAAACTCTGTTCCACAACCCAACAAAGCATCACAAGCCAAAACACTATTTTCGTCGGTATTGATTGTAACATTTCCAGAAGCAGGAGCCACAAAACTAAACCAAGCCGAACCTTGTGCAAAACCATCTACAACAGAAGTCGGTTCGCCTGCTTCTAAGGTCATGTCTGTACACCATTTAAAGTAACCATTGTCATCATTAGAATTAGCTTGAATATTCAAAGGGATAGCTTCACAAATATTATCCCCCATTCCTCCGACTATTAAATCTTCTGGAAGCGTATTTTCAGTAAAGGTAACAGTTGCATCAAAACAATACTGGTCCCCACCACTTCCACAAGAAGATGTAACGCAGGCATTGATGGGAAACGAACCACTAGTTGGTAATGGATCACTAATGAGTGTATTAAGATCTACAATTGTACTACTTCTAGGTCCATCACAAATTACGCCTGTAGCTTCTCCCAAAACACAACCTGTTCCATCTCCTTCACAACCAAAAAACTCAAAAGAAAGATCACAAACCCAAGGACCATTATATAAATTTAAACTTACAGGAAAAGTCCCCCCATTATTTCCCCCTTCCTGATTACATTGATTATCTATATCAATACCATTAGGCGCATCATTCCACCACCAAGTAGGATCACTATTATTTGCAACGAAAACATCTGTATCACAATCACCAATATCAGAAAAGACTTGGGTGACTGTAATATCCACATTGGTAACTTGAGCATATACTGCATTGCCCATTAATAGACAGAGCAGCATTAAAACTATATTTTTTATATTCTTCATTTTATTAGGTTTTCAAAGTGAATTAATTAGTTAAGAATTGGTTCCACATTCTCCATTCTCCTTCTACTTCAAATAAAGAACCTACACGGATTCTATACTTATTTCCTTCCTCATCTTTTACATAAATATTCACTTCGCCACCTGCAAATTGTGAACTAGGCTTAAAACTATTATCCACTTGGATAATTTCAGCACTTGACCAATCAAAATCGGCATCCTCTGCTTCTTTACGCACATTATCAAAACTATCCTGAATGCGATTCTGCAAATCTATTTGCCAACCTTCCAAGTCATTCATAATCTGTTTACGAGCATGTCTGTTTGTCCAATAAGCTAAGGTCATCAAACTAATAGCATCATCCAAATCAGGAACTAAATTCGCCAAACTTTCTTTGTCATCATCTTTTAATGCCTCAAAAATTTGTAAGGAATAATTATAGGACTCTGTTTGTTTTGTAGTAACCTCGCCCTCCGAAGCAATCTCCAAAAAATTAGGGGGTTGTTCTAGAGGACCAGATATAAATATTAAGGAATCTACTGCCAAGGAATCCTGTGCATTTATAAGTAGGGGTAACCCCAATATAAATACTAATAGTAAAAAAAATTTCTTCATAATAAAAGGTTTTTAAATTAGTATATCTTATTTTTTATTAGGAGCGAACAGTTCAGTACTCTGTCGTTATGGAAAGTCCCGCTACCTGTTATTATTCGTGTATGCCTTACATTGGACGACTTTTGAAAAGTACTCCAATGTGCCAACGCTTTACACGAATACCACTACTATCAGGGCTATTTTACATAGTTTCTATCTCTATCACTCTTGTTCAAGTATTGTAGAACTAGTATTTTGGTCTTGAACTACAATCATTTCAAATATTATTTTTTGAGGTTTATATCCATAATAGGAATATATTGCAAGCTATGTTGGTTTCCTATTTTCAAATTATCCAAATTAAAAGAAAACAATCCTATCTCTAGCTTTTCTATATCTTTTATTTTACCTACTTTTTTTATTTTTTGAGCCTCCCATTTCAATAGTTCTTGACAATATAATAACCATAATTGTTCTTTTGTCTCAATCCTAAAAGCTGCTACCCAAAAAAACAAAGGACCTTCATAATAAGGATTGGGAAAATGGCTATCAGAGATTGAGCTATTTTCATAAACATTAAGCGTATCATTAGGAGTATAAGCGGTCAATACAATATGTCCCAATTCTGAAGGTGGATTGGGCGCATAAAAAAGCCAGTTTTGTTCAAAAGGCGAAATTTTAAACAGTCGAAGATGACTAACTTTTTCTAAAATATCCTTTGTTTCCCAATATTGAATAGCATTAGAAAGATGTCCACGTTTTTTTAAGTTATTTAGATTTTTAAGAACCAAAAACATCAGCAACCATATCAATACAATCGAATGCCATTTAGGGGCTTGTAAAAGATGCAATTCACCATTTATCAAAACTCTTGGCTTTTTTAAACGACTCCATAAAAAAGCAGGCATCAACAAACTCGCACTTACCAAAGCGACCCACCTAAAGCCTCCAACATTCAAAAATATGCTCAATCCCCAATGAAAACCTACAATGGAAACAGCCGACAACAAACGACTATATTTATTGCCCAAAGGAAAAAATATTAAAAAAACCAATCCTATCTCAAATACTAAAGTCAAGTAGTTAAAACAAGAATTCAGTCCATCTTTTAAATACAGCCATTCTGCTTGTGGAGCTTGACGGAGCATAAGATCAAGCAAAATGGTCTTAACACCTTGTCCATCCATCCACAAATTACCATTCTTAGCCATGCCACTTACAAAATACAAGAGTGCAATTTGTAATAAAATAGCAAAACAGGCTATGCTTTGATACTCGTTACAAATATGAGTATATTTGTGAGCTTCTACACTCCATCGTTTATTAAGTGGCAAGAACATTCCCCAAAACAACAATACATGCAAATAATGGTCCCAACCAAATTGCAAATAAGGTTGTCTTTGTTGCAAACTAAAAAGAAATAAGTAAGCCACAGGAGCTATAAACTTGGTTTTCCAACCCAATAAAAAAAGAACATATACAAAAGCAGCTAGACTCCAAAAAAGATAGACACTTATATCACTATAACAATAATTTAAAAGTGACCACCCATGCCAAGAAAAAGTATCTTTATGAAATTCTAAGCTAAATACTGAATCTGCTAGATAACATGCCCTTATATAAGGCAATTTCCACCAAAGCAGATCCATTAGCAATACAATTCCTAATACTATACGAAACAATGCAATGCTCCGTAAATCTAAGACACTAGCAGTTTCCCACCATTTTATGAAAAAACTTTTCTTGTTTTTCATATATATATACCAAATTGCCACACAAGTCTATTAATCAAAGAAATGTGAGCAAATTATTAAAGTAGAATTATCAGTAATTAAAACTACAGAGCATAGTTTTTACAAGAGAAGCAGGTAAAGATTTCTTCATATTTCTGGTGTTGTTGATTTAATTAAAAAAATTCAAAATCAAGAGGTTGTTTGTAAGGTAAGTTTTTTCTTTGGTCAATTTTTTTTTAAAAGTAACCTTTTTGACTATAACAAATTGCTTTATAAAAGCAAATAACTCTTAATCACAAAATATTGTTTATTTAATCAGATATATAAAATTATTGGTATTCAAGTTAATAGCAAAAAAATAAATACATTTTAAAAAATTTAATATAAATACATTAAATATTAGGCTTATTCTATATGCAAAATAACAAAACTTGCTGCTCAAAGATATTATTTTTCATATTTTTTTCATAAAAAAGTAAAAAATCTACCCCTTCTCTGAAAAATTATGACTTATAATAGACAAATACCTTATTTATTTGTTAACAGAGACGTTGCCAAATGCCTACAATTTACTGCAAATCAAAGAAATATGAACCATAAGAAGCAAGCTTTTGGGTAAACTCATCCAAAAACTTTACATTCTAATGATTTATTCGTAATTTAT